>JAJQGK010000116.1 GCA_021200555.1 Clostridiales bacterium
GTCGTATTGTGAGCATTTGTGACGATGTATTGCGGAAAATAACTAAATTAAGATGACACCGCCTCTAAAAGCGGCGTCACTTAATTTTTTCGTCGGTGATAATCTACCGCCGAAAACGTTGATGACGGGGCTTTGCCCCTTATTAAAGCAAGCAGACGGCGTACTCAGCCGTCAGGCGTGATTTAATCAGTGGTTACTTAAAGAGGTTTACTCAAATCGAGGGAAAATTTTAATGCTTTAAGGCTTTTATTTATCGTATAAAAAGTGCAAGAGTATTCCACAGCTCTTAAATCGCCGTTTGTGTATACAAAAAAACGCAGGATTGTATTCCGCAACAAAATACATCCTGCACCCAAACCGCAAAAAAGGTTATGATATTATTTTCATTTTTTTCATAAGACTGATTCTCTCGTCTGCAATTGCGACGGTTTTTTTGGGAGAAATATTATTTTTACCGAAAATTACTTTACAACAGTAAACAACAATTCTCCAAATCCAGAAAACCGGAAGCAAAACAGGCAGATATTTTAATATTTTATACTTGTTTTTCATTGTACTGTACGGCGGAAAAAGCGTATCCGAAATATGCCTTTCACCGCTGACGGAAACAGCCGAAGATACCATTTGAGCACTGTGAAGCCTGTCATGCGAGCTACTGCCGAAAACTCCGGCGGATAATACATCGGAAATAAAATCATCAAAAAAAATTATGTTTTTATCGTATCTGCTTCCCATAAATGAAAATCGGAAATCAAAGCATTTTTCGGCGGCATAAAAAACGTTATAAGCAAAGATATCCGCTTTTATAAAAGCAAGACTTGAAAAAACACGCTCAAAATCAATATCGGATTTATACTTATCGGCAAAGAAGGCGATATCGAGAATTTGCCTGACGCCGAATCCGCTTTTGATAAAATGCTTAAAAGCATGATATATAAGGTATATCATATTGTCGGTATAGGACAACGATTTATACTCTCCGTATAATGTAGTGTTGTCAAGAGAATGCGAAAATATATCGGAGGTTTTCAAACCGGAGACGGATTCACCCTCGCTTAAATCGGTGTGTATTTCAATGTAAAGCCCCAACTCATCTGAAATATAATTGTTCCCCGTTTTATCAAAGCCTGATTTTATAAGGAATTTTTCCGTTTTGTTTTCATTTTCGGGAGATACAAACACGTCAAAATCGGAGGAAATTCTATAATCGGGCTGAGGATAAAGGGAAGCGCAGACAGGGCCCTTCAAAATGATCGGATCCAAGCCTGATTTGCACATGCTGTCATAAAGCCGCAGAAAGCGTAAATTCCTCTGAATTTGAAGCCCCACATAAGTTACCGTCTTTGACTTAAAAGACTTTGCACAGTCGCAGGAACAGCATACGCTGTAAATTAAAGGAGTAACATTGTGTATTTCGGAAAGACAAAATACCCGCACGGCATCAAATTGATAATCGGCAGGCACGGTTTCACCGTATACGGATTTTTTCAGAAGATATAAAAATTGCTCTTCATGCTTTTCCATACTTTTATTTCCTTACATTATGGGAGTGCAGCTGCAGTCGGTAACGGCATAAGCCTTATTGCAAACTTCAAATACGCTTGTTCTGTGAGTCGTAAAAATACAGATTTTATTTTTTCCCCACTCCGAAAGATTTTCAAGAACCTGCTTTTCGGTATCAATATCAAGAGCCGATGTTGCCTCGTCAAAAAGGTTAATCGGCGCGTTTCTCAAAACTGCGCGGGCAAGAGACAAACGCTGCATTTGTCCCTCGGAAAAACCGACTCCCCCGTCGCCGATATTACAGTTTATACCGTCTTTTTCCTTTACAACAAAATCATAGGCGCAGGCAATTTTCAGAGCTTCACAAATTTCCTCATCGGTGGCATCGGGTTTAACCAGCCGCATATTGGCTGCCAAGGTATCGCCGAACATGGTATTTTTCTGAGGCACATAAGCAAAAAAGCGTCTTGTGGAGGGAGAAAGATATACATGTTCAGAGCTGCAGGCACTTGAAATTTTGCACACTCCGTCCTGAGGCGTTACAAGGGCAAGCAGTATACGCAAAAGAGTTGTTTTTCCCTCGCCTGAAGGTCCCGTCAAGGCGGTAAAATCCCCTGTTTCGGAATGAAAGGAAACATCCTTTAGTGCGTCCTCCTCATCCCCCATATATCTAAATGAGATATTATTCAAATCAACGCTTAAAGGCTCGTTTTTATACAGGTCAAAAAATTCAACCGCTTTCGGGTCATCTAAGCTGTCATCCTTGGGAAGATTTTTTATCTCGGTAATTCTTTCGGATGCGGCACAGGCGTTAATAAGAGTGGGGACAATATTTATAAGGGATGAAAATGATGATGAGAGCATGGAATAAAGCTGGATAAACAAAACAAGTGTTCCGTAAGAGATAAAGCCTGTCCAAAGTCTGTAAACTCCCCATCCGAAGCAAGCGTAGGAGACCATTTGAGTAATAAAGGACATAACGGATGTAATAAGTACGGTAAATTTGTTATAATCCAAATCAAGCTTAACATACTCTCTTTGAAGCTTTCTCAAATTCATACAGAATATACTTACAATGCCGAAGGATTTAAGGTATTGCATATTCAAAAGAGCGTCGGAATTAAAAGCCATCAATTTGCTGTTAATTTTCTTAATCTCCTTGGCGTAGGTGTGCATTTTCTTTATAAGCAGCCTCGAAAATATAAGGCTTAAGGGAATTGTCACAAGCGCAATAAGAGCCATTATTCTGTCATAATGGAAAATAACGAAAAAAGCCCCGGCGAACTGGAACATCTTTGCAATGAAATTGGGAAGAATTCCTATAACGCTTGACGCTACAGTGCCCACATCATTATTAAAACGATTCAGGATATCGCCGGAGGAATAAAGCGAGGTATATTCCCACTGAGAGCATATGAAGCTGTCGAAAATATCGGCAGTCATCTCAGTGTTTATTTTTATTCTTATTTTTTCCGATATTCTGCTGTTAAGAGCGGAAAAGACAATCGAAAAAACGGTAAATGAAACAGCAGCCGCCACAACCTGGGAAACCGTGGTAAATTTTAAAAGGCTGTTTTCATTTGTACTTTTTATTACAAAATCAATAAGCGATTGGTATGCAAGGCTTGTAAGAAGACTGAAAACGGTACCCACAAGAGCCAAAACGGTATACATAACGATAAGCGAACCGTACCGTTTCGCCAATTTCCCGATATTTATAAGTTCGGAAAAAATCCCTCTGAGATCCCTGTCTTTCTTATTCACGCTATTCTCCCTTTCGGCAATTTGCAAAGAAATAATGACGATTGACCGGAACAGCATACCGATCGGATTTTCAAATCAGATAGATATTTCGAGAGCGGTTTTATACAAGCCTAAGTCAATGGATTTTGTCATATTGAGAGCCTCATAAATATCGAAGTCCATAATCTGCTCCTTTTGCATGGCAACGACCCTGTTTCCTTTTCCCTCCATCAGGATATGAACGGCGTAATTTCCCATTTGGCTGCCTACAAGCCTGTCTCTTAATGAAGGCGAACCGCCTCTTTGGACGTGTCCCAAAATTGTGGCTCGGCTCTCAACGCCTGTTTTTTCTTCAATATATTTTGTAAGACGCTCTACTCCGCCTATTTTTTCGGAAACACCTTCCGCAACCATTACGATAAAATGCTTTTTATCCGTTCTCTGGGTTTTCTGCATGGTTTCGATAACGTCCTTATCGATGTCAAATTCAACCTCGGGGATAAGGATTGAAGTAGCTCCCACGGCAATACCGGCATTAAGAGCTATATATCCCGCACGCCTGCCCATAACCTCAACTACGGAGCATCTGTCATGGGATTCGGTGGTATCTCTGATTCTGTCAACCATTTCCATAACCGTATTCATAGCGGTATCATAGCCTATGGTATAATCACAGCAGGCAATATCATTGTCAATGGTGCCGGGGATACCTATACAGGGAACGCCCTTAAGGGAAAGATCCCTCGCTCCCCTGAAAGAGCCGTCGCCGCCTATGATAACAATACCGTCAATTGAATTTTCCTTGCACACTCTAAGCGCTCTGTTAAGTCCCTCATCGGTTTTAAATTCGGGACTTCTGGCAGAGTAAAGAATGGTGCCGCCTCGGTTGATGATATCGGAAACAGAACGCAAGTTCATTTCATACATATCACCGTTCATAAGGCCGTTAAAGCCCCTTCTGATACCTAAGACACGCATACCGTTTTGGCAGCCTGTTCTGACAACCGCTCTGATTGCGGCATTCATTCCGGGTGCATCCCCGCCACTTGTAAGTACAGCTATAGTTTTCATCAGAGTTACCTCCAAAATGTATTTAATATATTTTATTTAACATGTATAATATAATAATATTTTCAAGTTTTTCAGTCAATTGCCTAAGTCGTCAAAATTGCACAATTTATTTCAATTTTTTAGTACAACATTTCTATTGCCCAATATTTCCTGAAGTTTTCCGTAAAGCGATGAGGTCACAGATGTTGTTATTCCCGTTGCAAGGTTATACTCATTTGTATCCTCATAGAAGAAATGAACGGAAGTGGGACCGGCATAAGCGGTAACCATAGGCATAATTTTGCTCATTTCAGGGGAATTTGCCGACGGAATACGCAGGAACAAGCCTCGTTTCGAGCCTTTTTTCGGTGCGTTTTGCACATTTTCGGGCTTATTTTTTTGCCCTTCTGCGGACTTTGCATCGGCTTGTCCGGAAAGCGAAATATCTTTTTTAAGCGTTGAATATTCGGGTTTGAGCGGGGTATATTCGGGCGGCGGAACGGATCTTGCGCTTTTTCTTTTAAGCTCTTCAACGGACGGGGCTTTTTCAATGGAGTCAAGAGAAATTTTGGATTCCTCGTCATCTTTCAGCTCCAGCCTGCCCTCAATGATTACGATGCTGTCCTCAACCAAAAGATCTGCAATCTGAAGCATTTTTTTGGGAAATACCACAACTTCGATAGAGCCTGTAACATCCTCAGCCTGAAGGAAAGCCATGGTAGTGTTGCTTTTTGTAACCTTTTTCTTAACGGTGGACAAAATGGTTAAAATCTTAACTCTTGTACCATCCTTATACATAGACTGTTTGTCATTTACATCCGATTCAAGCAAATCGACAATTCTTGCTGCGCGGATTCTCTTTGCATAATCCTTATAAGCGGTCATGGGATGTCCCGACATATAAATTCCCGTGGAATCCTTTTCAAGCTGAAGAAGCTCTTTTTCGGAAAATTCGTTTAAATCGGGAATGTCGGGTTCGGTCGCCTTTGCAATTTCAACGCTCATATCGAAAAAGCCTATCTGTCCCTCAACGCTTTTTTTTCTGTCGGTTTCCAGACTTTCAACAACAGTGTCAACCATGGCAAGCATTTGATTTCTATTTGTGCCAAGTCCGTCAAGAGCGCCGGATTTTATCAAATTCTCCACAGAACGTCTGTTAAATTCCTTGCCGTAGGTGCGTTTGCAAAAAGAATAAAAGGACGTATATTTTCCGTTTTTGTCTCTTTCCCGTATAATCAGTTCAATATAGGTCTGCGCAACATTTTTTACAGCCAAAAGCCCGAAACGCACGGATTTATCCTCAACGGTAAACTGCTCACGGCTTGAATTAACGTTTGGCGGAAGCACCGATATGCCCAAGTTCCCGCACTCTGCTATATAGAGGACGACTTTATCCGTATTGGAGAGTACGCTTGTAAGCATAGCCGCCATAAACTCGCAGGGGTAATGCTTTCTGAGCCATGCGGTTTGATATGTTACATAGGCGTATGCGGCGGAATGGGATTTGTTGAAAGCGTAGGATGCGAAGGATGCCATATCGTCGAAAATGGCATTAGCGGCGCTCTCGCTTATTCCACGCTTTACACAGCCGTCGCAGGGCGAGCTTCCGTCCGAACCGTCTGAACCGTAAAGGAAGTATTTCCTCTGCTGCTCCAGAACATCCGCCTGCTTTTTTGCCACAGCTCGTCTGACCATATCCGAAGCGCCTAAGGAATATCCTGCAAGATCTCTGAAAATTTGCATAACCTGCTCCTGATATACGATACAGCCGCAGGTAACGTCAAGGATGGGTTTAAGCTCCGGAGTATGATATTTTATTTTATCGGGATGAGATCTGTTTTCAAGGTATTGAGGTATGAAATCCATGGGACCCGGACGGTAAAGAGCGATAACGGCTATAATATCTTCAAGGTTCCTCGGGTGCATATTAATCATCAGAGATCTTATTCCCGCAGATTCACATTGGAATACGCAGTTTGTACCGCCGTCGGCAAGCATTTGATATGTATCCCTGTCGTCAACGTCAATAGCATTTACGTCAAAATCGGGAACTTTTTCCTGAATAAGCTTTTCGGCATCGGTGACAACGGTAAGAGTTCTGAGTCCCAAAAAGTCCATTTTCAGAAGTCCCAGCTTTTCAACCCAGCCTTTGTAATATTGAGTGACAATGGAATCTCCGCTTTTAAACAGGGGGACGTATTCGTCAACCGGATCTCGGCAAATAACGACTCCGGCGGCGTGCATACCGGTATTTCTGACCATTCCCTCGATTTTCATTGATATATCCACAAGATTTTTTATCTGTGAATCGCCTTCGTAAAGCTTTCTGAAATCCTGACTTGATTCCAAAGCCTTATCTATTGTCATTCCCACATCTCCGGGAATTTCCTTTGTTACTGACTGAACAAGAGCAAGGGGAATACCCAAAACTCTGCCGACATCTCGGACGGCGCCCTTAGCCGCCATGGTGCCGAAGGTTGCAATTTGGGCAACGTGATCCTCACCGTAGCGTCTTTTTACATACTCAATAACTTCAGGCCTGCGGACATAGCAAAAGTCAATATCAAAGTCGGGCATACTTACTCTTTCGGGATTAAGGAAACGCTCAAACAGCAAATTATAGCGCATGGGGTCAATAGCGGTAATTCCCACGCAGTAAGCTGCGATGCTTCCGGCTCCGGAGCCTCTGCCGGGTCCTACGGGAATGCCCACGGAGCGAGCATAATTTATATAATCCCAAACTATCAGGAAATAATCCGTAAAGCCCATGGAATTGATAACGCCCAGCTCATAGTTAAGCCTATCCATGTATTCGGCAGGAGCACTGTCGCCGTAGCGGTTCTTGAACCCGCTATAGCAAAGTCCTTTAAAGTATTCGTAGTGATCCTGATTGTTGGGAACCTCATAATTGGGGAGGATTGTATTACCGAACTCAATCTCAATATTGCACTGTTCCGCAATCTTATTTGTATTTTCGATTGCCTCTGGGTACTCCGGGAAAAGCGCAAGCATTTCATCTCCGGATTTTACGTAAAATTCGTCGGTTTGGAAGCCCATTCCGGTATCTTCGTCAAGTGTATGCTTCGTCTGTATGCAAAGGAGAATTTTTTGAATTTCGGCATCCTCCTTGTTGATGTAATGAGCATCGTTGGTAGCGACAAGAGGGATGTCAAGCTCTCTTGCAATTTGGACTATATAGGGATTTGTCTTTTTTTGCTCGGGAAGTCCGTGATCCTGAATTTCAAGATAGTAATTTCCCTCACCGAATACGGATTTGTACCATTGTGCGGTTTCCTTTGCCTTTTCATACTCATTTTTAAGGAGAGCTCTGGGAATTTCACCGGCAAGACAGGCGGAAAGGCAGATTAAATCCTCATGATACTGCTCAATCAGCTCATGGTCCACTCTGGGCTTGGTATAAAAGCCCTCCGTGTAACCCTTGGAAACAAGCTTGATAAGGTTTTTATATCCGTTATAATTTTTGGCAAGAAGGACAAGGTGGTACCGTTCATTGTCTATACCGTGTACCTTATCGAAGCGGGTTCGCTGTGCAACATAAACCTCGCAGCCGATAATAGGCTTAATTCCCTCGGCTTTACATGCAAGATAGAAATCAATGCAGCCGTGCATTACGCCGTGATCCGTAATGGCGATGGCAGTCTGTCCCATCTCCTTGACATGCTTAATCAGGGGCTTAATTCTGCAAGCCCCGTCAAGTATACTGTACTCTGTATGAATATGCAAATGAGTAAAATTTACCATTTTACCTTACCTTTTTAATTTTTTGATTGACCGTAATAAGCGTTTGCGCCGTGTTTCCTGAAGTAATGTCTGTCAAGTAAATATTGGGGAATGGTCTGAGCGCCGCCGTTAAGGCTTAAAGTTTTCATCGCCATATCCGCAACAATTTCCAAAGTTCCGGCATTGACAGACGCATTCATGGGTGAACTTCCCCATGTAAAAACTCCGTGAGAACGCACAAGCACACCGGGCACGGCGTTGGGGTCAAGATGCTTTTCCTTAAAGCACTCCACAATCACAAGCCCCGTATTTTTTTCATATTCGCCGTTGATTTCATCTTCGGTAAGTCCTCTTGCACAGGGAATTTCTCCGTAGCAAAAATCAGCGTGAGTCGTACCGAACGCCGGAATCGGCATACCTGCCTGAGCAAATGCGACGGCGTTGACGGAATGAGTATGAACCACTCCCTTAATGTCGGGAAACGCCTTGTAAAGCTCCACATGAGTAGGCGTATCCGAGGAGGGTCTGAGATTATTTGAAAGACAATTTCCGTCAAGATCCAGCTCAACCATCGATTCCGGAGAAAGCTGACTGTATGGCACACCCGACGGTTTTATAATAATAATTCCCCGTTCTCTGTCAATTCCCGACGCATTTCCCCATGTAAAGGGAGCAAGGCCGTTTTCGGACAAGTACATATTCGCCTTATAGACCTGAACTTTTAATTCTGAAAGCATCAAAATCACTCCTTATAAGCAGTGTAAATCAATAATCGGTATATTTTTATTATACCACTTTGCGGATATTATTTCAACAACAAATAAAACCGCCGCAATTTTATTGCAGGGCTTTTGGATTTCAAATCGGCAAGAACTTCATCATACTTTTCTGCTCCCAAACATATAAATTGAATGATATGTTTTAAGGAGGGTTTTTCTTGAAAACGATTGTAGAAGAAAGAGCCATTGAGCTTGGAGAATACATAGTTGAAAACAAAACCACCGTGCGAAATGCGGCGAAGCAATTCGGAATTTCAAAAAGTACGGTTCATTCGGATGTTTCCGAGCGTCTTAAAAAGGTCAGTCCCGCACTTTACGGCGAGGTACGCAAGGTTTTGGATGACAACAAAGCCCAAAGGCACATACGGGGAGGAATGGCAACAAGGGAAAAGTACTTAAAAATGAAGTAAGCGATTGACAGTGCGGAAAAATATTTAAAGAAATTCTATGAGTCGATTTCCGACAGCTTGCTTTCAACGAACTGTCTTGCAATTCTTCCGGATCTGCCGCCTTTCAGGAGAGCGAACCGTTCAGCTTCGGCATAAAGGGCTTCATTTTCAGTATCAAGCCCGCTTTGCCCGGCAATATTTCTTACGATATCCAAATAGCATTCCTTTGAAGGCTTCACGAAGGTAATGCAAAGTCCGAATCTTTCAGACAAAGACATAAGCTCCTGAATGGTGTCGTTGCGGTGGACGTCATCCGAAGAGTCACGTTCCTTAAAGGATTCCTTTACTATATGGCGCCTGTTGCTGGTGGCGTAAATAACAACATTCTTTGATTTTGCCGACACTGAGCCTTCAAGAATAGCCTTTAAGGCGTTAAAGTTGTCGCTTAAATTTGTAAAGGATAAATCATCGATGAATATAATGAATTTTAAGGGATTAACGCTTAACTGTTCAATGACAGCGGGCATATCCACAAGCTGATCCTTACGCGTTTCGATAATTCTCAATCCGTCTCCCTTAAATTCGTTGGCAACCGCTTTTACCGTTGAGGATTTCCCCGTACCGGCATCTCCCGACAGGAGAATATTTGCCGCCGGCTTTCCCGCCAAAAGTGCCTTTGTGTTGTCAATAACAGCCTGTCTTTCTCTTTTATAGCCCGATAAATCTTTTAAAGTAACGGGATCCGGATGCTTTACGGGGACAATCTCGCCGTCCTTAACATTGAACATATGGTATTTTGAGTAAATTCCGTATCCGAATCTGCCTATTTCTGAGCATCTGGAAAAATACTCGTTTTCCAAATCAATCCGTTCTGTTTTCCATTTCGGCAAAAAACCCGAATAGCCTTGAATTGCGGATTTTAAGTCCTCGGGAGTAACAGAGGAAATCTCACTGAAAATTTCAAGTTCCGATTTAACGGCTCGGTTAAGCTCCTCTGAAACAATTTCACCGTGAGCAATTTTTTTAACAAAAACATTTTCGTTGTTTGTTACTATATTAAGTATATATTTACTTAAATTATCGGTATTCTCATAGAGTTTAGAGACGAAATTACCGTATTTTCCGACTTTCTCCTCCGTATTCTCACAAGGAGAGTCAAGAAATTCAATTAACGCCTCGACTACATTGTCGCTTAAAAGCTTGCGGAAAACGGCAATTGTCCCCAAACGGACGGTAAGGTCGGACAAATTTGCATTCATAAATATCACTTCTTGATTTTTATTTTAACAGCAGCAGCATGGTCTTCAAAATTTTCGGCGGAACACACCGCCCTGAAATACGGTTATCCGATTATGAAATCGAGGTGAAGGCAGTTGCAGAGCGCACGACTTTTGCAGCTTCCTTCACTCCCGATTATAAATTTGCTTAGATATAAAGCATTAAGTAAGCATGATTAAATCAAGCACGCCGAAGATAGGAGTTATTTATTGATGATTGCGCCTTTAGCTCCGCTTTCCACCATGGCGGCATAGCGTTTAAGGTATCCGGAGAGCTCTTTCTGCTTTGGAGTAAAGTCCTTCATACGCCTGTCTATCTCATCTTGTGAAAGCTTAAGCTCAAGCTTGTTTCCGGAGATGTCAATGCTGATAATGTCGCCGTTTTGAACAATTCCGATTATTCCTCCGGACGCAGCCTCGGGAGAAACATGACCAATAGCCGCTCCTCTTGTGGCTCCGCTGAATCTGCCGTCTGTAATAAGGGCAACGGAGCTTCCCAAGCCCATTCCCACAATGGCTGACGTGGGATTAAGCATTTCACGCATTCCGGGGCCGCCTTTGGGACCCTCATAGCGTATAACGACAACGTCTCCGGGAACGATTTCGCCGCCGTTAATTGCTTTCTGCGCATCCTCCTCGCAGTCAAACACCTTTGCGGGACCTTCATGCTTCAGCATTTCCGGAGCTACCGCAGAACGCTTTACAACGCTGCCCTCGGGAGCCAAATTACCTCTGAGAACGGCAATTCCGCCCGTTTCGCTGAATGGCTCGTCAATGGGGCGGATAACATTGGTGTTGAGATTTACGGCGTTTTCAATGTTCTCCCCTACCGTTTTGCCTGTTACCGTCAAGCAGGATGTATCAAGGAGTCCTTTCTTATTAAGCTCGTTCATAACGGCGTAAATACCGCCTGCCTCGTCAAGCTCTTCCATATATGTTCTGCCTGCCGGAGCCAAATGGCAAATATTAGGCGTTTTATCGCTTATTGAGTTTGCAATATCAAGATTTATCTCAATTCCGCACTCATGGGCTATCGCAGGAAGATGAAGCATTGTATTTGTGGAGCATCCCAGAGCCATATCAACTGTTAATGCATTCATAAACGCGCTTTTTGTCATAATGTCACGGGGTCTTATGTCTTTTTCAACAAGCTTCATAATCTGCATTCCCGCATGTTTTGCAAGCTCAATTCTTCTTGAATACACAGCGGGAACAGTGCCGTTGCCCCTAAGCCCCATTCCTATTGCCTCGGTTAAGCAGTTCATGGAGTTTGCGGTATACATTCCGGAGCAGGAACCGCATGTGGGGCATGTTTTGCACTCAAATTCGTGGAGCTTTTCCTCGGTGATTTTACCGGCGTTATACTGTCCCACCGCTTCGGAAATGCTGGAAAAGCTGACGTTTTCGCCGTCCACATGACCGGCAAGCATGGGACCTCCGCTTACAAATATTGTGGGGATATTCAATCTTGCCGCAGCCATAAGAAGTCCGGGGACGTTCTTATCACAGTTCGGAATCATTACAAGGGCGTCAAAGCCGTGAGCCAACGCCATAGCTTCAGTTGAATCCGCTATAAGGTCACGGGTTACAAGGGAGTATTTCATTCCTTTGTGTCCCATGGCAATGCCGTCGCATACCGCTATAGCGGGGAAAACAATGGGAGTTCCCCCGGCAGAAGCCACGCCTAATTTAACCGCCTCTACAATTTTATCTATATTCATATGTCCGGGGACAATCTCATTATATGAGCTTACAACGCCTACAAGGGGTCTGTCTATCTCCTCGTCTGTCAATCCCAGAGCATGATAAAGTGCTCTGTGCGGAGCGTTTGAAGTGCCTTTTTTAAGGGGATCGCTTACCATATTTTTACCTCCGTTATATTATAATGTTACAGTAAAAATGCACCTTCCGAACTGAACACAGCAAGGTCGGTGCACATAGTACCGAATATCAGTTGTTTATAAGCTTGTCTTCGTCGCTCCAGCTGTAAAGCTTACGAACCTCTTTGCCGACTATCTCCGAAGGATGCTCCGCCGCACGCTTTCTCATTGCCTTGAAATGAACCTGGGAACCTGCGTCAGACATATCAAGAAGGAAGTCCTTGGCAAATGTGCCGTCTTGGATATCGCTGAGGATTTTCTTCATTGCCTTCTTTGTATCTTCCGTGATAATCTTGGGGCCTGTTATGTAATCGCCGTATTCAGCGGTATTTGAAATGGAATATCTCATGCCCTCAAAGCCGCTTTGATAAATAAGGTCAACTATGAGCTTCATCTCATGAATACACTCAAAGTAAGCGTTTCTGGGGTCGTAACCCGCCTCGCAGAGAACCTCAAATCCTGTCTGCATAAGTGCGCATACACCGCCGCAGAGAACTGCCTGCTCACCGAAAAGGTCCGTCTCCGTCTCGGTGCGGAACGTAGTCTCAAGAACGCCTGCTCTTGCGCCGCCGATACCTAAAGCGTATGCCAATCCTATATCGAGAGCGTCGCCTGTTGCATCCTGCTCAACCGCTATAAGGCAGGGAACGCCTTTACCGGCTTGGTACTCACTGCGTACAGTGTGTCCGGGGCCTTTGGGAGCTATCATAATAACGTTTACATCCTTGGGAGGAACAATGCAGCCGAAGTGAATATTAAAGCCGTGGGCAAATGCAAGAGTTTTGCCTGATGTCATATAAGGAGCTATGCTTTCCTTGTAAAGCTTTGCCTGTTTTTCATCATTAATCAAAATCATAACGATGTCGGCTCTTTTTGCAGCCTCAGCCGCAGTATAAACCTCAAAACCCGCATCCTCGGCTTTTTTCCAGCTTCTGCTTCCCTCATACAGACCGATAATAACCTTAACGCCGCTGTCCTTAAGATTAAGGGCGTGAGCGTGACCCTGTGAGCCGTAACCGATAATGGCTACCGTCTTATCGTTAAGCCTGTTAAGATCGCAATCCTGCTGATAATAAACTTTTGCTGTTGTGTTTGACATATCCATTTTAAAAGATCTCCTTTTAATATTTTTCAAATTATAAATTTATAAATTTTTGCCCGTTCAATCTTTATCGTATTGGGAAATATTCTTTTTCCCTCTTTCAAGAGATACTATACCCGTTCTGCACACCTCAATAATTCCGAACTCTCTGACCAAATCGATAAATGCATCGATTTTGGATGATTCGCCGGTAATTTCTATAGTCATAACATCCTTGGCATAGTCTATAACCTTTGCTCTGAAAACATCGACTACGGACATAATATCCTGCCTTGTTTCGGGAGTGTTGTTGATTTTAATAAGGACAAGCTCTCTTGATACGGAGCTGCCCCGCTTATGTTCAACGACATTTTCCACATCGGGCATTTTCATAAGCTGGCTTGCAATTTGGTTTTTGATTTTGTCGTCCCCCGTAAAGGTGACTGTAATTCTTGAATATTCCGGATCTTCCGTCTCGCCCACTGTCAAGGTATCAATGTTAAAGCCTCTTCTGCGAAACATACTTGCCACTCTTGCAAGCACGCCGAAATGGTTCTTAACAAGAACCGCCAAAATGTACCTGTCCATTATTCACCGGGCCTTTCAACAATGATGTCCGCCATTGAGCCGCCGGGAGGCAGCATAGGCATTACCATTTCATCCTTATCTATTATACAGTCGATAACAACGGGCTTGTGCATTTCAAAAGCAGCTTTCAAGGTATCGGAAAAGCTGTTTAAGTCCGTACATCTGAAACCGTCGGCACCGAATGCCTGTGCAAGCTTAACAAAATCCGTCTTCCTGTCAAGGATTGTATTTGAATAGTGCTTGTCGTAAAAAAGCGTCTGCCATTGGCGAACCATTCCCAAAACACCGTTGTTAATAACCACGATAACTACGGGAATATTCTGCGTAACCGCAGTTGCAAGCTCGTTGAGACACATACCGAAGCCGCCGTCGCCTACCACAAGGAGAGACTTCCCGCCGGCGCCGATCTGAGAACCGATTGCAGCTCCCAATCCGAAGCCCATTGTGCCGAGACCGCCGCTGGTGATAAATTTCCTGGGCTTACCGAATTTACAATACTGAGCAGCCCACATCTGGTGCTGTCCGACATCGGTGGTGACAACTGTATCGTCGTCAATGCATTCGTTTATTACGCCGAATATCTCATAGGGACTCATACCGCCCGTTACCTTCTGCTGCCGGCGCTCATTTTCTCTGTAATAGTCGACCTCGCTTTGCCAATCAACCTTTTTTGAAGGCTCAACCGATGATATGATTTTTTCAAGAGTAAGCTTTACGTCTCCTCTTATTCCGCAGTCAACCTCTATGTTCTTATCGATTTCCGCATTATCTATATCG
Source organism: Clostridiales bacterium (assembly GCA_021200555.1). GTDB lineage: Bacteria > Bacillota > Clostridia > Oscillospirales > Acutalibacteraceae > UBA1081. The sequence goes on from JAJQGK010000116.1 coordinate 14,809, forward strand.
ATATGGATTATCTTTGCTTTCGGGGCATACAAGGATTTGTTTCCCGTGGCTCTGTCGCTGAATCTGGCTCCGACAGCTATAACGAGATCCGCATTATCCAAAGACATCGAGGAGGCGTAGTGACCGTGCATTCCCTGCATTCCCAAAAATCTTGGGTAATCCGTGGGAATTGCGGAAATTCCCATAAGGGAACTACCGATAACTCCGTCAATTTTCTCGGCTAAAGCAAGAACCTGTTCTGACGCCTGAGACGCTATTACTCCGCCGCCTACATATATATAGGGCTTTTTTGCCGAATTTATAAGCCCTACCGCCTCCGCTACGGCTGCTTCGCTTACATCCTTTTTCTTGTTTGGGACAACCGGAGGCTTTGGCTCATATTCACAAACCGCCGTCTGTATATCCTTGGGAATATCGATAAGTACGGGGCCCGGTCTGTCCGACATGGCAATTCTGAACGCTTCTCTTATTGTATCCTGGAGCTTTGAAACCCTATTTACAAAAAAGTTATGCTTTGTAATAGGCATCGTAATACCGGTTATATCGACCTCCTGAAAGCTGTCCCTGCCTATAAGCGGACAGCCTACATTGCCCGTAATGGCGACAAGAGGCACCGAATCAAGATAAGCGGTTGCTATTCCCGTTGTTAAATTTGTGGCTCCCGGGCCGGATGTCGCAAGCACAACGCCCACTTTTCCCGTAGCTCTCGCATATCCGTCCGCACCGTGGGCTGCGCCCTGTTCATGAGCGGTCAAGATATGTTTTATCTCGCCGCTGTATTCGTAAAGCTTATTGTAGATATCGAGAACCGCTCCGCCGGGATAGCCGAATATAACGTCAACATGCTGATCTATCAATGTTCTTACGAGTATTTCAGCGCCTGTTAATTTCATTTTTTCATCCCTTTGTATATAATTAGTCAATTTTTTATAAAGTTTAAACAACGCTGTTTTGCTTATGCAACAGCCTGCATCAATGCAAACACAGTTGCTTTCGGCTTCTGCATTTGGTAACTATTATACTACACGGTAATGCAAAATTCAAGCCAAAATATCATTGCATATTACTTTATTCTGTCCGCCACAAGAGTACCCATTTCGGAGCATTTAACCTGTGTTTTGCCTTCCTGCATAATATCGACTGTGCGGTATGACAAATCAAGAACCTCGTTTACCGCATTTTCTATTGCATCGGCTTCCGCTGCCATGTCAAAAGAGTATCTCAGCATCATTGCCGCCGAGAGTATGGTTCCTATGGGGTTTGCAATATCCTGTCCGGCTATATCGGGAGCCGAACCGTGAATAGGCTCGTACATTCCGAGACTTCCCGACGAAAGACTGGCGGAGGGCATCATTCCTATTGAACCGGTCAGCATACTTGCCTCATCGGACAGAATATCGCCGAACATATTCTCCGTTACGATAACGTCAAATCTTCCGGGATTTCTTATCAGCTGCATAGCTGTATTGTCCACAAGCACATCCTCATATTCGACGTCGGGGTATTCCTCGCTGAGAGCATGCATAACCTTTCTCCAAAGCCTTGAGGAGTCCAAGACGTTTGCCTTATCAACGGAGGAAACCTTTCCTCTTCTCTTTTTGGCGGACTCAAAGGCGACTCTGCCTATTCTTTCGATTTCGCTGTAGGAATATTTCATTTCATCCGATGCAAAAAGCTCTCCGTTTTCGGTATCGGTTACTCTTTTGCCGAAATAAATGCCGCCCGTAAGTTCACGGACAATAAGGAGATCTATTCCTCCGCCGACAATTGTCTCCTTTAAAGGAGATGCATTGGAAAGCTGAGTGAAAAGCTTTGTGGGTCTTAAATTGGCAAAAAGTCCAAGCTCGTGTCTTACAGCCAAAAGCGCCTTTTCCGGTCGGATTGACGGGTCTACATAATCCCATTTCGGACCGCCTACCGCACCTAAGAGAACGCTGTCGCAGTTTTTGCACTGCTCCATACCCTCATCTGTAATTGGAACTCCGTATTTATCGATGGAGACTCCTCCGATGTCCACATATTTATAGGTAAATTCGTGATTATAAACGGAACATATTTTATCAAGCACCTTTAACGCTTCGTTTGTTATTTCAGGGCCTATCCCGTCGCCCTTTAAAACAGTTATAACCTTCTTCATTATGACTGTCCCCCTTTAATTGAATTTAAAAGCCCGTTCGAGGATATGATATTTTTTATAAATTCGGGGAAGGGCTGAGCCTTATACTTCTCGTTTTTGGAAATATTCGTTATAATTCCCGTATCGAAATCAACGCTTACTTCATCGCCGCTTTCGATTTTTTCACTTGCTTCGGGACACTCTAAAATAGCAAGCCCGATATTAATCGAATTTCTGTAAAAAATCCTTGCGAATGTAGACGCTATGACGCAGGAAATTCCCGATTCTTTAATGGCTATGGGAGCATGTTCTCTCGATGAGCCGCAGCCGAAGTTTGCACCGCCGACCATAATATCGCCGCATTTTACGTTTTTAACGAAGTCCGAGTCTATATCCTCCATACAATGGGACGCAAGCTCCTTATGATCCGCCGTATTAAGATATCTTGCCGGAATAATTACATCCGTATCAACATTATCGCCGTATTTATGTACTGTACCTTGAACATTCATTTACTTTACACCTCCGATGGATCTGCAATATGCCCTGCAATCGCTGTTGTCGCAGCCACCTCGGGACTCGCAAGATAAATTTTTGAAGATTTTGCGCCCATTCGTCCCACAAAATTGCGGTTCGTGGTCGCTACGGCAATTTCATCATCCGCCAAAATTCCCATGTATCCGCCCAAGCAGGGACCGCATGTGGGAGTTGAAACGGCGCAGCCTGCGTCAATGAAAATATCCATATATCCTTTCTTTATGCACTCCTTGTAAACCGCTTGAGTTGCCGGAATGATAATACATCTGATATTTTTTGCCACATGTCTGCCCTTAAGGATTTTCGCAGCCTTTTCCATATCGGAAATTCTGCCGTTGGTGCAGGAACCGATAACCACCTGATCCGGAATTATATCGGAAAGCTCGGATGCGGGAACAGTGTTTTCGGGAAGGTGGGGACACGCTACCGTTGACGGGATTTCGCTGAGATTTATAACGTATTCTTCATCGTATACCGCATCATCATCGGCTTTGTAAACAGTAAACTCACGATTTACCCTGTCCTTGACATATTCAAGAGTTTTGTCGTCCACTTCAAAAATACCGTTTTTTGCGCCTGCTTCAATCGCCATGTTTGCCATTGTAAGACGGTCGTCCATGGAAAGAGTGTGCAATCCGCTTCCGGTAAATTCCATTGAGCGGTAAAGAGCGCCGTCAACACCGATTTTTCCTATTATATAAAGGATTACATCCTTGCCGGAAACATTGGGCTTAAGCTCGCCCGTCAGCGTGAATTTTATTGCCGACGGAACCTTGAACCAGCACTGTCCGGTTGCCATTCCGGCTGCCATATCGGTACTGCCTATACCTGTGGAAAAAGCTCCCAATGCCCCATATGTACATGTATGAGAGTCTGCGCCTATTATGCAGTCTCCCGGAGCCGCCAAGCCTTTTTCGGGAATAAGAGCGTGTTCTATTCCCATCTGTCCCACATCGTAATAGTTTGTTATGCTGTACTTTCCGGCAAATGTTCTGCACTGCTTTGTCTGCTGAGCGGCTTTTATATCCTTATTGGGCACAAAATGATCCATTACCATTGCGATTTTTGTGTTGTCAAAAACCTTATCAAATCCGTTTTTGCCGAACTCATTTATAGCGACGGGAGAGGTTATGTCGTTTCCCAACACGAGGTCAAGCTTCGCCATAATAAGCTGTCCCGCCTCCACCTTGTCAAGCCCCGCATGAGCGGCAAGAATTTTTTGCGTCATTGTCATTCCCATAAATTTTCCCTCATTTCTGTTTTTCGTAACGGTTTACAGCTGAGAACAAGGCGTAAATTGACGAAACGATAATATCGTCGTCCACGCCGACGCCCCAGCTTATGCTGCCGTCATCCAATGTAATGCTTACGTATGTCACAGCCTTTGACGTGGAGCCCAAATTAAGAGCGTGTTCCGTATACTCAAGATTTGTATAATTTATTCCCTGTTTGTGAAGGGCGTTGCTTACGGCGTTCAGACGGCCGTTGCCCGTTGCCTGAAGACAAATTCTTTCGCCGTTTATTTCCACTGTAAGATCAACAACCACATCGGGATTGCGGACAAAGTGGTAATCCACAAATTTCACGGGGCCGTCGATTATGTTTATGTAATTCTCAGAGAAGATATCAAATACCTCTTGAGGCTGAAGCTCCTTGTGCTTCTTATCGGAAACGTCTTTAATGCAATAGCCGACGCTTTCACGCATTTTCGCAGGAAGTTTATAACCGAACTGATTTGCAAGAAGGTAACCTATGCCGCCTTTGCCCGACTGTGAGTTAATTCTGATAACGTCTGTTTTATATTCTCTGCCAACGTCCTTGGGGTCGATGGGAAGATAAGGAACAGTCCAAAATTCGCAGTCGTTGTCCTCTCTGTACTTCATGCCCTTTGCAATCGCATCCTGATGAGATCCCGAAAAAGCGGCAAATACAAGAGCACCCGCATAGGGTGAACGCTCATAAACCGACATACCGGTGCATTTTTCGTAGGTTTGAGTGATTTTCGGCATATTTGTAAAATCAAGCTCAGGCTCGACACCCTGAGAGTACATATTCATCGCAAGGGTAACAATATCCGCATTTCCCGTTCTTTCACCGTTGCCGAAAAGCGTTCCTTCGATTCTGTCCGCTCCCGCAAGGAGTCCCATTTCACAATCCGCCACGGCACAGCCTCTGTCGTTATGAGGATGAAGAGAAACAACAACATTTTCACGGTATTTTAAATGGTTGCACATATACTCAATTTGAGAGGCGTATACATGAGGCATTGAATTTTCAACCGTTACGGGAAGATTTATAACTGTTTTCCTGTCGGAAGAGGGCTGCCACACATCGAGAACGGCATTGCAAACATCAAGAGCATACTCCGGCTCAGTCCCTGTGAAAGATTCGGGAGAATACTCGTATCGGTATTTTACGCCGTATTCCTTTGCGAGGGAGTCAAAGAGCTTTGCGCCGTCAACGGCAATCTGCTTGATCTCTTCCTTTGACTTTTTAAACACCTGCTCTCTTTGCGCTACGGAAGTGGAGTTATAAAGGTGTACAATAACATGATTTTCATTTTTTATGCCCTTAAGGCTTTCAAAAGTTTTCTTTATAATATGTTCCCTTGACTGAGTAAGAACCTGAATTGTTACGTCGTCGGGAATAAGATCGCCGTCTATAAGCGTGCGGAGGAATTGGTACTCCGTGTCGCTTGCCGCCGGAAAACCAACCTCAATTTCCTTGAAACCGATTTCCACAAGCAATTTAAAAAACTCTACCTTTTCATCAAGACTCATGGGAATCATAAGAGATTGGTTGCCGTCCCTAAGATCTACGGAGCACCATACGGGAGCCTTGTCAATGTAGGTCTTTTTCATCCAGTCGCCTTTGACTTCGGGAGGCATGAAAAACTGTCTCTTATACTTCTTTGTTTCTTTCATAAGCTCACCTCATTGTGAATTATACAGATAAATAAAAAAATTCCGTCTCCAATACAAGAGACGAAACATAAATCCGTGGTACCACTCTAATTGATGATATAAATCACCCGCTCATTTCACATCTGCCAAGCTCAGGCAAATATGGTACTTCTTTAACGATGAAGCTCCGTTCTTCCTACATGACTGTTATAATATGAATAACAGTGTTCAGTCGACCGCTCGAAGGAGAGATACGATCAATCGCGGCTGTAACCTCGCAGCACCCGGTTACTCTCTGAAAATACCGTTTAGAATGACCCTTTAGCCTTGTCATTGCGTTTATCTGTATTGACATTAGTATAATACGCTTATAATGAAATGTCAAGAGTGATTTGGAAAAATAACCGCAAAAAATTTAAAATCAAATATGGCATATATATTAAAAAAATGCTACAATGTATTGGGTGAACATTATGTACGGCAAAAAAGAGTTGATTTTAAAGGCATATGAGCTTCTTGACAGAGCGACACCGCTGAAAAAAGACTGCGGAAGACTTTGCGGAAGTATTTGCTGCAAAGGCGACGAACACACGGGAATGTGGCTTTTTCCGGGAGAGGATGAGTTCTTTTCGGGAAATGATAATTTTAAGGTGACGGACTGCGGGAACAATTTCGGATACAAGGCGGTGATTTGTTCCGGCTCATGCGACAGGCACGAAAGACCCTTAGCCTGTAGATTTTTCCCGTATTTTCCAATGACGGACGAACAAGGTTTCGATGTAAGAGCAGACATTCGGGGGATAAGGCTTTGCCCGCTGCTCCTGCGCAACATCAAACCGAACCATGACTTTATTCGGCAAATAAGAATTGCTTCAAGGCTTTTGTCCCGTGACGAGGAAATCCGAAATTATATAAAAAACATAAATGAAATGCTTGATGAAATTGAATATTTAGCGGAAAGGCAGCTGTAAATGGAAAAATATATTGATTTGCACACTCATTCAACCTGCTCGGACGGAACCTTTACTCCCGAAGAAATAATAAAAAAAGCGTACGAATTGGGACTTGCTGCCGTAGCGATAACGGATCACGACACTCTTTCGGGTGTAAAAGAAGCAATTGAAGCCGGAAAAAAATACGGAATAGAGGTTATAGCCGGAATTGAATTTTCCGTTGACAACGATTATCCCATGCATATTTTGGGGCTTGACTTTTCATTTCCCTGTTCTTCAATGGAAAACACATTAAACGCTTTGACTGCCGACAGACAGGACAGGATGAAAAAGATGCTCTTAAAGCTTAAGGATTTGGGGATTAGCATTGACGAAAGCGACGTTATGGAATTTGCCGGCGGAGAATCCGTCGGAAGACCTCATATTGCCCAAGCCATGGTAAAAAAGGGATATGTTTCAACGATATTGGAGGCGTTTCAAAAATACCTGGCGTTTGGTATGCCCGCTTATGTAAAACGGAAAAAGCTTACCGCATATGAAATTATAAATCTGATAAAAGAAAACGGCGGTCAATCTTTTGTCGCACATCTTCATCAGACAGGAAAAACAACCGACGAGCTTTATGAAATTATTTCCGATTTAAAAGCTCACGGTCTTGACGGAATCGAGGGCTATCACACGGAATACACCGCCGAAATGGGAATGGATTACCGCAAATTGGCAGATGATTTGGAACTCATAATTTCCGGCGGATCCGATTTTCATGGAAATAATAAGGTAAATGTCAATTTGGGAACGGGCAGAGGAGATATGAAAATACCCTACAGCGTTTTGGAAAATATTAAAAAACACCGATTATATTGACAATTATTTAACAAAAGATATTGATTTTATTTTGTATCTTTGATATAATGAAAATGTTGTAAAATCAAAAGCCGGGCAAAGCGTTATGACGGCGTCAAGCGCATTTGCGGCGGCTTGCAACAGTGCAAGGAGTCGAAAGACTGCATGGAACCTGCCGTTTATGAGGCGAGGAACATCTTGCATGTATTTATGTTAAAGGAGATAAAAACATGACGTACGATATTGCGATCGTCGGAGCCGGAGTTACAGGCGCAATGACTGCACGAGAGCTGTCAAGGTACAACCTTAAAATTGCTCTGCTTGAAAAGTGCAACGATGTTGCTATGGGCTCCACAAAGGCGAACAGCGGAATAGTACACGCAGGCTTTGACGCCGAAACAGGCAGTCTTATGGCAAAGATGAATGTTAAGGGCTGTTCCATGATGGCGGAAACTTGCAAAAAGCTTAACGTTCCCTACAAAAACAACGGCTCACTCGTCGTTGCATTTTCAGAGGATGAGATGGAGCATGTGCAGAAGCTTTACGACAGAGGCGTAAAGAACGGCGTTCCGGATATGAAAATTCTCACCAAGGACGAGCTTCTTGAAATGGAGCCGAACCTTAATCCGGATGCGTGCGGCGCTCTGTATGCTCCCACAGCAGGAATTGTCTGCCCTTACGAGCTGACAATTGCCGCAGCGGAATGCGCCGTATCGAACGGTGTGGAGTTCATCAGAAATTGTCAGGTTAAGGGCATTTCGACCGATGATGACGGTGTAACTCTGGACACTGCTCAGGGTGAAATCAAGGCAAAGTATATTATTAACGCTGCCGGAGTTTTTGCAGATGAAATAGCAAAAATGGCAGGCGACAGCTCTGTTCATATTACCGCAAGACGAGGGGAATACTTCCTTTTGGACAAATCTGTAGGCAACACCGTCTCTCACACAATTTTCCAATGTCCCAGCAAGATGGGCAAAGGTATTTTGGTAGCCCAGACTGTGGACGGAAACCTTCTCATGGGACCGACGGCAGAAGATATTGAAGACAAAACGGATGTTTCCACTTCAAATAAAGGTCTTAATACGGTTAAAACTTTTGCGGCAAAAAGCGTTCCCTCAATAAGCACAAGGAATGCAATAACGTCTTTTACCGGACTCAGAGCTCATGCTGACGCCCACGAGTTTATTATCGGTGTCAGCGAAAGCAATCCGAGGCTTATAAACGCCGCCGGCATTGAGTCCCCCGGACTCTCATCGGCTCCCGCAATTGCAGAATATATAGGCGAAATCGTTAAGGGTGTTTTCGGTGATTTAGAGGAGAAATCCGACTATGACGACACAAGAAAGGCTCCCGTAAGATTCAGACATATGACCGACAACGAGAGAGAAGCCCTTATCAACAAAAACAGCGCATACGGAAGAATTGTCTGCCGCTGCGAAACAGTTACAGAGGGCGAAATTCTTGACGCAATACACGCTCCCGCCGGTGCAAGAGACGTTGACGGAGTAAAAAGAAGGACAAGAGCCGGAATGGGCAGATGTCAAGGCGGCTTCTGCGGTTCAAAGGTTGTTGAAATCCTTGCCCGTGAGCTTAATTGCGAGATAAATGAAATTACAAAATTCGGCGGAAATTCAGAAATTCTGTTCGACAAAACAAAGTGAGGTGAGAATGATGATTAACTATGACCTTGTGGTAGTGGGCGGAGGCCCGGCAGGTATGGCAGCCGCTTTAAAGGCAAAGGAGTGCGGCGTTGAGAAAATCGTTATTCTCGAACGTGCGGAAACATTAGGCGGTATTCTTGAACAGTGCATTCACACGGGCTTCGGTCTTCACTATTTCGGCGAGGAGCTTTCCGGTCCCGAATATGCGGACAGATTTATTCAGCTTGTGAATGGAACCGACATTGATGTTAAGGTCAACACAATGGTTCTTTCCATAAGCGACGATAAGATTGTGACGGCTGTTAATTCAACGGACGGTCTTATTCAAATTCAGGCGACTGCGGTTATTCTTGCAATGGGATGCCGTGAAAGACCCAGAGGAGCGCTTCAGATTGCCGGCACTCGTCCGTCGGGAATAATGACGGCGGGAACGGCTCAAAAATATGTAAATCTTGACGGATATATGCCCGGTAAGAAGGTTGTCATTTTAGGTTCGGGCGATATAGGTCTTATTATGGCAAGGCGTATGACTCTGGAAGGCGCAGAGGTTAAGGTTGTCTGCGAGCTTATGCCTTTCTCAGGCGGTCTTACAAGAAATATCGTTCAATGCCTTGACGATTTCGGCATTCCCCTTCGTCTTTCCACTACGGTTATTGAAACCCACGGCAAGGAAAGGCTTGAGGGCGTAACAATAGCAAAGGTTGACGAGCATTCACAGCCTATACCCGGAACGGAGGAATATATAGAATGCGACACTCTTATGCTTTCGGTTGGACTTATACCCGAAAACGAGCTTACAAAGCAAGCCGGAATAGGTCTTGACAGAATTACCAACGGAGCTGTTGTAAACGAGATGAGAGAGACTGACCATGACGGAATTTTTGCATGCGGAAACGTTCTTCAGGTTCACGACCTGGTTGACTATGTTACTCTTGAATCTCAAATTGCCGGCGAAGGCGCAGCAAAATACATTTTGGGCAAAAACGATGATGAAAAGGTTTATGTTCCCACCACACCCGAAAACGGAGTCAGATACATAGTTCCGCAGAAGGTAAACATAAAGTCAAAGGAAGACGTAAAGCTTTACTTCCGTGTGGGAGCTATTTACAAAAACAAAAAGCTTACGGTTGAGGCAGGCGGAAACGTTATATCATCAAAGAAAAAGGTTAAGCTTGCGCCCGGCGAAATGGAAAATGTTGTAATTCCGGCAGATGTTCTTGTTTCTCTTGACGAGAACAGCACAATTAAAGTCAGAGTGGAGGATTGAGCGTAATGAAAAAAGAAATGAACTGTATCGCCTGCCCTTTAGGATGTCTTATAACTGTTGAATATGAGGGGACGGAGGTTATTTCCGTTACCGGAAACACCTGCAAAAGAGGCGACGCTTATGCAAGAAGTGAAATTGTAAATCCCGAGCGTTCCATTCACTCCACGGTTAAGGTTATAAACGGCGCTCATCCCGTTGTTCCGTGCAAAACATCGGCTCCCATTCCAAAGGGTTCTATTTTTGATGTTATGAAGGAAATAAATAAGGTTACGGTTACCGCTCCCGTAAAAATCGGTCAGGTTTTTATTAAGGATGTATGCGGCACAGGCGTTGATATTGTTGCCACAAACAACGATTACGGCGCATAACACAGATAATTTGCAATACTATTTTCAGCCACTGTGAAATATCGGTGGCTGATAAACTACAGGAGAGATTTTTCCATGAAATCATTCGAGATCGCATCTCAGGTTAAACCCACAGAGCGTCAAATCAGCTGGCAAAATACAGAGTATTACGCTCTTGTTTGCTACGGTATGAACACCTTCACTCAAAAGGATATAGGCGAAGGATTTACAGGTCCGAATACGTTTTTCCCGGAAAATATCGACACGGATCAATGGGCGGAGACAATCAAGGACGGGGCTATGAACGGACTTGTTCTTACTGCAAAGCACTATGACGGTTTCTGCAATTGGCCCACCGAGACAACGGATTACTCTGTAAAAAGCAGCATTTGGGAGAACGGCAAAGGAGACATTGTAAAAATGGCTGCCGACTCGGCAAGAAAAGCCGGATTGAAATTCGGTCTGTACATCCCTGTTTGGGACAGACACGAGAAATCCTTCAAGAAATCGGACGGCTCATTCAATAAATTTTTCCTTGCACAGCTCAAGGAGCTTTTGACCTCTTACGGCGATCTGTTTATGATTTGGCTTGACGACAGGTGCGATGAGACTATGGCGTTTGATTTTGACTATGCTTCTGTCTACAGAACCATCCGAGAGCTTCAGCCTGACTGCGCAATAACGTTCAGAGGTCCCGACGGCAGATGGGTGGGAAACAACAGAGGCGTTACAAGACCGGAAGAGTGGTGCGTTGTTCCGGCTTCCTACGGCTTCGGCGAAAACGGGGAGGTTCTCACCTCGCAAAAACAAAAAAAGACAACCCAAATGGAGCTTGATATAGGTTCAAGAAAGGCTGTTAAAAAAGAGACTGAATTTATATGGTATCCATGTGAAGTGAACTATCCTATCCGCTCCCACTGGTTCTACAGAAAAGATGATGATTATACCGTTAAAACAAAGGACAAGCTCCTTAATATTTACAACAGAACTGTGGGCAACAATTCAAATTTAATTTTAGGCTTGGCACCTGACAAACGGGGAAAAATCGCCGATACGGATATTCAAATTCTTAAATCCACGGGGCATGATTTAAGGATAATTTTCGGTTACAATCTTTTAAAGGACGGCGACATTACAGCGTCAAGCAGTTTAAGCGGTCTTTACAAACCCGAAAACATCATTGCCGACAACGACAGCTTCTGGTGTCCGGATAAAAACGACAAAGAGCCATACATTACTATAAAATTCCATAAAACGGAAATGTTTGACAAGGTTATTCTTAAGGAGCATATCCGCAACGGTCAAAAGGCTGAAGATTTTACCGTTTATATAGATGTAAAGGGCAAATGGAAAAAGTTCTCGGAGGGCAAATCCATAGGACACAAAAAAATCTGCTCCGAAAGGCCGGTGGAAACCTCGGCTGTTAAGATTGTATTTGAAAAATACAGAGCGCCTATAGAAATTTCACTTATTCAAATTAACTGATTTAACGACCGGTTCGGATTGCTCCCAATCCAAATCGGTTCAAATTTATATCAAAAAAGGAAAATTTATATTATGAAAAGAAGTTATACCGTAGACATGTGCTCAGGTCCCGTTTTGAGCAAAATGCTTATGTTTGCTTTGCCTCTTATGCTTTCAAGCATATTACAGCTGCTATTTAACGCCGCTGATATTATTGTCGTAGGACGGTTTGCGGGAGATCAAGCTCTTGCCGCTGTGGGCTCAACGTCGTCTATTATAAATTTACTGACAAATATTTTTGTGGGGCTGTCCGTAGGCGCAAATGTGCTGACTGCCAGATATTTGGGGTCAAAGGAGGACAAGGAGCTAAGTGAAACCATTCACACCGCCATGCTTTTAAGCATAATCAGCGGAGTTATTCTCACGGTTATAGGCGTTGTCTGCGCAAAGCAAATACTTATATGGATGCAAACTCCCGATACTGTTTTGGATCTTGCCGTATTGTATCTCAGAATTTATTTTGCCGGCATGACCGCAATGATGATATACAATTTCGGAAGCGCAATTTTAAGGGCATCCGGAGATACGAGAAGACCGCTGTACTTTCTGACTGCCGCAGGAGTCATAAATATAGGGCTTAATCTGTTCTTTGTGATAAAGCTCAATCTGAGCGTTGCCGGTGTAGCGCTTGCAACCATCGTATCCCAATCCATTTCCGCAATACTTATCATAATCTGCATGACGAGAGAACAGGGAGTAATGAAGCTTAACCCTAAAAAGCTGAAAATCCACAAAAGCAAGCTTAAAAAAATCATTCAAGTAGGACTTCCGGCGGGTATTCAGGGGTCGCTTTTCTCACTGTCAAACGTTGTAATCCAGTCTTCAATCAACTCCTTCGGCGATGTCGTAATGGCGGGCAATTCAGCTGCCGCCAATATTGAGGGGTTCGTTTATGCGGCGATGAATTCATTTTATCAAACGGCTATTTCATTTACAAGCCAAAATTACGGTGCGGGAAATATAAAAAGAATCCGCAAAATCCTTGTAACCGCCCTTGCCTGCGTGACGGTTACCGGAGTTTTCTTCGGAGGAGGGGCATATGCTCTCGGAAAATATCTCCTGAGAATTTATTCTGCAAACGATGCGGTAATTCAAGCGGGAATTGCGAGAATGGGAGTTATTTGCGTCACATATTTCCTTTGCGGGATGATGGATGTTATGGTGGGAATGCTCCGAGGCGTAGGCTGTTCGGTGCTGCCGACCTGCGTTTCACTTTTGGGTGCCTGCGGCTTCAGAATTTTATGGATTTTCACCATCTTCCGCATGGAAGAGTATCACACAATAAAAGTTTTGTATTTGTCATATCCTGCGTCATGGATTTTGACTCTGACGGTGCATATAATATGCTTTACGGTTATATACAAAAGGCTGCTTAAAAAGCAAGCTTTGAGTAACCGTTGATTGTTATGTTAGTATGAAAGTAAAAGCAGCATCCGATTAGGTTGCTGCTAATTTTTACACTTTAAAGGTTGGATTATTCGCCCTTCATTTCAAGGAGCTTTTGTGTTCCGTTATAGGCATCAACAGACAGTTTAACGGAATCGAAAATTGCGGACTTAATATCATCGGGAGTAACGCCGTATTCCTCGCAATATTTCTTATCAATGAATGTACATCTGCACATAATCTCCGCAAGACCTACCGGATCGATACCGCCTTCAACGCCCTTATCCTTATATTGCTTTCTCATGTAAAGTCCGAAAACCTTAAAGGACCACTTGGGAATATTGATAATTCCCCTCTTGGGATCGTCCATAGCCGCATGAACGATATGAAGGAACTCGTTCCATGTGAGGTTGTAATATCCCACAGGAATGCAGTTTCCGCCTACATTCTTTTCTGCTGCGCCTACAATAACCTCGGCTACCTGACGCACGGTAACCATTGTTGTGCCGCCCTTGGGATACATTGTACAGGGCTTCATATTGGCAAGCTGCTCAATAAGAATAACCCAAACAGGCTTTCTGCCGGGCTGAGTGCCGAAGATATAGGGAAGTTCAAGAACGGCAACGTTCATGGAACCATCCTTAGCAAAGCTCATGGCAACCTCTTCCTGCTCGATACGGCTTCTGATGTAGGGGTGATGCTTGGTAAGCTCAAGCTCAGGCCATTCTTTTGCAAAGTAAGAGAAATAAGAGCCGAGTACAACAGCATTTTTAATTCCGCAATTCTTTGCAATTGTAAGCAAACGCTTTACAGGATCGATGTTATACTTTTTGTAAGCCTCATAAACAGGTGCGGGAAATTCCACACGCTCGTCAACGCCCGCCGCAAAAACAAAAGTATCGCAGTCAGCCATAAGTTCGGCAACTTCTTCATCTGTTTTCTCAAGGTAATTGGCAAAGATAATCTCCATTTCGGGAGCAATAGGAGCGCCCTCGGGAAGAGGAGGCAAAGCCAGAGTCTTTACGGAATTACCGCGATCGATAAAGAGCTGAGCCGCTGCGGAACCGAGAAGTCCGGTGCCGCCAATCATAAAAACTTTCACGAAATCCACTTCTTTCTTAAAAATTCCGATATATATTATAATATAAAAGGTTCCGTTAATCAACAGAAAAACGGAACCATTTACACTTTATTTACAATTAATTCATTTAATTGAACCAGTTCATGTAATCCTGAAGTAAAAGTCCGATAGCTTTAAACAGGCTTGCGATGTAATTAAGGAATTTGAAAAGGAATCCCACATTTTGAGTTGTGTCTGCACTGTCATGGCTGCTGCTCGTATCCTGAACCTTTTCGATTATCTCATAGGAGAAGGTAGCAGACGCCGCATAATGGTCGGACAAGCTTCTGCCTGTGTCGTCGCAAATTTCAAAATAATAGAAGTCGTCAAGAGAAAGGTCGATACCGTTTCCGTCAGCATAGCAAAATCTTTCAACCGAATCGTAATGTCCCCATGCCTGGTCTTCTGTCAAAGACGTAACCTCGGCATATTCATAGTATGCGCTGTAGTCGGAGGGATCCTCCTCAATAGCGTCTATAGTCTGAACAGCCCATGCATCGTTAAGGTGTGCGGCTTCAAGGAGGTTTTCAACAAGGCAGTCACCGTACTCTTCGTCCTCAAGGTAAATGCTTGCATTGAAATCGCCCGTAACGATAACAGCATGATCATATGTTCCCGTAGTTTCATCATAGACGGAATGCTTCATAATGTACTCCGCAAGCTGCGTGAACTCCGCTCTTCTTGCCGCAACCGAGCCCTCGCCGCTGTAAGCGTCGATGTGGATGTCGTACAAATCGAGGTAATAGCCTTCCTCAAGTTCAATTGTTACAACAAGCAAGCCCTTGGGGATAAGTTCGTCGGAGCCGTCGGTTGTAATGCCCGATGTCTCCTCCCACGCAACTCTGTTGTCATTATAAAGAGCATACTTGGAGAAGATATTCAGTCCGTCACCGAGAGGTACTCCGCCGGAATGATCCGTCTGGTGTCTTTCGGTAATAACACTGCTGCTGCTAAGCACATTGTCATAAATTGTAAGCTGATCCCTTAAATACACATCGTAGTTAAAGTCCTCCTGGACAGCCACGATATCATAGTCGAGAGCGTTAATTGCAGCTCCGATGAGAAAGGAATCCGCAAAAGCGTCCTTACCGTCCTCAGCCAATGAAGATGGTATGGGAAGACCCGCAACATTGTAATTTAGAATGCTGAAGGATCCCGTGTCACCGATTTCGGCCGCAGATGATGCAATTGCCATACTTGTGAATACAAGCATAACGGAAAGAATTACGCAGAGGGTTTTCTTAATTTTACGCATAAAAATCACCTTCATCAATGTTTATGAAAATATTTTAGCACAAATAATTTTATTTGTCAATATTATTAATCATTATTCCGAAAGTCCATACGCCGCAATATTTGCTTCCTGCTCGGAAAGCGACGACGCCGCATGAAATTCATTGTTTGAATCATGAATGAAGTAATAATAGCTTGTATCCGGAGCGTTGAGAACCGCTTCAATAGCGCTTGTACCGGGATTGCATATGGCGCCCACGGGGAAAGAAGAGCATGTGTATGTATTGTAAAGCTCGTTGTAGTATGATTTTTCGCTGTCTGTAAGATCTCCGGTGGTATTGCTTATATAGCTTGCCGTTGAGTTGCATTCAAGCTGCATATTGGCGTTCAGTCTGTTTATAAGAATTGACGCAACAACGGGCATATCCTCATCCAACGCTTCCTTTTCAACGATTGAAGCAAGAATTATAACCTGATCTATTGACAAAAGCTGCTCCTGAGCAAGGGTTGTGTAATTTTCGCTCCACTTATCATCAAAGTTATTGAGGAATTTTTTGATAACGCTTTCCGCCGACTCGCCTATGTAAAATTCGTATGTATCGGGGAAAAGGTATCCCTCAAGCAAAATATATCTGTCCTCTGTATTTGTCATCGTTTTCAGGAAGGAATATGTATCGGAATAATCGGTTTCGCTCATTTCCGCAAGGAGCTTTTCCCTTGTGCATACGCCGTTTTCTTCAAGCATATCCAAAATCTGATCCGCCGTATAGCCCTCGGGGAATGTAAGAGAGATTGTAGAAGCGGAATCGGAATCGCTGTCTTTAATCTCGCTAAGCATATTTTCAAGCCCCATGGATCGGTTAAATTCATATGTTCTGGCTATATATCCCTCGTCGCTGTAACCGAGGATTTTAGCAGCGAGCTTACAGAACCATGCATTTTTTATGGCTCCGGCATCGTCAAGAGCGTCAATAACCGCATCGGTGTCCATATCTTCCTCAATTTCAACGGTTACGGTCTTATCATTTTTTTCGGAAATATGTACTGCCAACACATCGTTTATACAGGATATGACAACGCAGGCAATGGTAATTGAAATTACAAGAACAATTCCGAGAATAATCACCAAGGATTTCGCATTATTCCGAACCATTTTCCTTTTAGCATTTTTTCGTCTTTCCGCCTTAGCGTTTTCCTCATCCGATGCCGGTGAATGCTGACCTGCGGGATTTCCTCGGTTCCCCGTGTTTCTCCGGCGGTCATACTCCGAGCTTCTGTTTGATGAAGCCGATGAAGTCCCTCGGCGGTATGCGCCGCTTTCGCCGGAACTGACATTGCCGCTCTGCCGTGCGGATCCCGATCTGCTTCGAGGAGTCGTGTACTCGTTGTAATTTTCGTTATTTTTATTATAATTCGAGTCGGTATAATTGCCGGTATAATTGTTGTAATTATTGTAACCGCTGCCGCCCTGTGAGGAGTCTTGTCTTCGATCTGCCATAAAATCAAATCAATCCTTTCGATGAAAAGTGTAAGTTAAGAATACTCAATAACAGGTCTGAACCGAATTTCTGACCTGCAAAGCCGTATTTTCATCGGACAAATATTTGATGATTTCAAATGCAAATTCAGTGGCTGCTCCCGCTCCCTTGGCAGTGATGACATTTCCGTCCCTTACGGCGAACTTATCGGAAAGCACAGCCCCTTTAAGCTCGTTTTCAAAACCGGGGAAGCAAACGGCGTTTTTCCCGTTGAGTATATTCTTATGCCCCAAAATAGAGGGCGCTGCGCAAATTGCGGCAAGAAGTTTGTTGTTTTTGCAGCAAAAATCGACAGCATTTTGAACAGCATCTGATTTTTCAAGGTTAAGCGTTCCCGGCATTCCTCCGGGAAGAATTATGCCGTCTAAGTCATCAAAGGTAATTTCGTCGGCGGTTATATCGCTTATAACGGGAATTTTATGAGAGCTTGTTACCGTTTTGCCGGTAACACCGACTGTTTTAAGCTCTATTCCGGCCCGTCTGAGATAATCAACGGGAGTTAAAGCCTCGATTTCTTCAAATCCGTCCGCAAGAAAAACATAAATCATATTCTGTCTCCATTCCGCCCCTGTCGGGCTGTTTTTTTAAATTCACATACACGGCTGTCCCATAAATATGGGCTTGTCCGGTTTTTCGCCGCAAAGGCTCATAATCATTCCGGAATTGACAATTTCGCTTTTGCAGCCTTTTAACTCCGTTCCCAAAGGAGCGTTTACCGTAATATCAAATTCCGAACCCAAGCTGCTTACAACACTTAAAATATGACTGCAATCAAAAGCAGAAGACAACGCTTCATCAACGGTTATTTTGCCGCTTTCATCTTTTGAGCCTATGATAAAAACCTTATCCTCGTCGTCAAATACCGCACTTTCGCATATGCCGAATTTATCGGCACAGTATACAGCAAAATCGAGAAATTCATTCGGGAAATTCACATATGCATCGGATGGGATATACTCCCGCATGGAATAATAATCCAACGATGTTTTGAAGAAATTTCCTTTTTCGCATTCCGGAAGCTCTGCGGGAACGGTTATCCTTACGCTGCGAAAAGCCGTCTCAAATCCGAGATTTTCATAAAATCCGTAAAGATTATCCGTCGCAGGATACAAAAACAAATAATCAAAGCCTGTCTTTTTAAGCCAATCGGAGGCATATTTTATCATGTCGGACATAATCCCTCTTCCTCTGTATTCGGGAAGAGTTGCGGCTCCGTAAAGATAAGCGGCTTTATGTTCGGTGCTGTCGATTGTAATGCTGCTGTCTATAATATAGAAGGCTGAGACGATTTTGCCGTTTTCTCTGTAAGCGTAAATTTTTCCGAAATCAGCCGTATTTTCAAGGAAGAAATCAACGGTTTCGCTGTCGTCTCCGAAAACAGACATCCAAAGGTGTTTAAGCTCGTCATAGTCGCCGGCGATTGCTTTGTATTTTCGGGCAGGATCGTTTTTTAAGACCGCGCTGTACTTTTCAACCATAAATTCAGGATGATATGAAAGCTTTGCTTTCCGAAGACCGGGAACGCCGGCATCGTCCTCCCTGTTCACATATTTATATGAGGGAAGCATAAGCTTTGTAAAGCCGTTGTTTATAACGGGAAAGGCATCCTTGTATTCGGGAACTGTTTTCTCATAATGAGTGCAAAAGGTGTTGTTTTTCATTTTTTCGCCAAGGGTAAAGGCCGCCGGTTTGCCTTCCACATACAGTATTGCCCCGATAAGTCCCAGCTTGCGGAAATTCTTGAGCGAGGTTTCAATAGATTTGTGCTCCATTGCGAGGCTGCCGTAATCGTCTGATTTTTCCGAAAGCCACATATCCTCAATAAGCATGCAGTCGGAAATATTGTCGGCGGTTATGGGATCACATGAAATATCGGTATGATTTTTAAAAAACGCTTTTACATGTCCTTTTTTTCCGTGGAATTTTTTCCCGGGAAGCTCCGCCATATTTTCAACGCTGTAAACATATTCGCAGCTGTCCCTGTCATAAGTGAAGTCGAAGGCGTCGGGCATAATTCTCTCAAGCTCCGCCTTACATTCGGGGAGAATCTGCTCAAGCCTAAAGGGACATCCATCTTTGCGGCAATCCTCAATCATCGCTTCGATTGCGGCTTTTGCGTCGCCGCTGCCTGAGGGATAAGCATAGTACCTTCCGAGTTGATCCGAACCTCGTATCAGCAAAAACCCGTCATAGTCGGCAATTTCGATATTGTAAGCGGATCCCCATGCAAAAAGACTTCCGAATGTGTAGCAGCACCCGTCTGTAATGCCGCTGTTTACACGCTCCGTTACCCACTGTCTGTCGTCAATATTCGGTTTTCTGAATTGTAGCATAAATATATCCTTTTTTTTTAAATTCTCATCATATTACTTTTTCTTATTCTTTTTATTTTTGCCCCAGCCGAACCGCTCGGCGCACTGACGGTAAACATCCGGAATATAGCTTGCAAAGGCAACGAATGTCAATATAACCGCAATCACAACCATTACCATCATAACTGCGTTGGGAAGGGTAAAATAGCTGCGGAAAGCTCCGACTTCGGGACCTACTGCCATAATAACAATCATAACACAGTAAAACGCCACCGTTGCGATTTTTCCGTAAATTTCAGCCGCCGCCGGACGCATTCCCTTCGCTATCATAAAACCGCCGAAACTCAGCATAAAAAGATCCTTTGCGATAAACAGAAGGAATACCCAGGAAAACAGTCTGAGCGTTCTGTCGTCTGCGGTAACAAACTTTATAAACAAAATGATGGCAATAGCGAAAACCGTAAGCTTGTCCGCAACGGGATCCAGTATTTTGCCCAGATTGCTGACCTGATTGAACCGCCTAGCGATTTTCCCGTCAAACAAATCGGAAAGTCCCGATATTGCAAGGACAATAACGGCTGCAATTGTATGGTCGTTATAGAACAGCACCGCAAACACAGGGATTAATAAAATTCGGATAAACGACATAAAATTAGGTATTGTTTTCCAATTTTCAAATAAAAAAGCTAATTTCTCTTTCATGTATTTTTCTCCGTTCCGCCACAAATCAGTGGCAAAAATTAACAAATGAATTTAAAAGCCTGTAAGATCGCTTACAAAAGTGCATATGTACGAATCGGCAGCATATTGAGCGAGAGAAACCGACGCATAAGATATTACATTTATAACCGCCGCCGCAATACAGATGTAAATCGCGCCTTTTAAAATTCCGAACACTCCGCCGAGGACGGTATCCAATCCGCCGGCAATTCTTGATTTTCTGATAAATCTTGAAATTATTTTGCTTAAAATTCTGAACACGATAACGGCTGCAAAGGAAATTGCCGCAAATGCCGCCATTTTTATAAGGCTTATTACAACGGGTCCCACAAATTCCGCTTCTATTTCGGAAACGGAGACAGCACCGTTGATAATTTCCCGAGTCAGCGTATCGAGATCAAATTCGGTGGAGTTTTCCAAAAGAGCAACTGCTCCGTCGGGCAAAAAATCAAGAAGGGAAAGAGCGTCGGTTATAACGTTTGAAATTCCGTTTTCCGCATTTTTCAGCTGTGCGTCCAAAAAATCAATGACGCTGTCTCTGACATATTCGCTGTATATCCAATTTGCCGCAGGCTCGGACAATGTTCTTCCCAAAAGAAAAGACACAAAGCCCGAAGCAATATCAAATACCGTTAAAACTATTCCCCTTTTTGCCGATATCAAAACAATAAGCAGCATAAGGGCTATTAAAATCAAATCAATTATATGGGTCATTTAATCCGTGCTTTCCTCCTCATTTATTTCGGAGTAGGATATTGTACCGTATGCCGGATATTTTTTTACATTTTCCGAAGACAATACGTAAACGTAATTGCCGCTTGCAACAATACCGTCAAAATACTTTATTCCGCTGATACTGCCGCCCATGCTCCCGTTTCGCGTATATGTTTCGATTTTATCAGAGAAAAGAACAGATACGAACTTATCGGAGCATGAAAGTCCTCTTACTCTGCCGGTCAAATCTGCTGTAAACAAAAGCTTGCCCGTTTTTCCGAAAACCGTTAACGAGTAATACTCGTCATTGCTGTGATCTGTGGTTATAAGGGCTGTATAATCACCGTTTCCTATATCGCAATAACAGATATCCACGGAACTGTAATCGTAAAGTATCTCCTGCTCTTTTTTATTTATAAGGTATACATATTTATCGGTCACCACAAGAAGCTTTGTATTTGAAATAAATTTCAAACCGATGATAGTTTCATCCTCATATGTAAAATCGGCATAGGCCGTATCATATTCAAAATCAAGAATATACAGAGATGAATACAAAACGGCGTTGGAGGAATTTATAACAGCCGCAGCTGCTTTTCCGCCGCCCGAGATCAGCGTAATATCTGTTATGTACCCATCGGGGCAGTCCCATTGGTAAATGACGTTTCCCAGGGAGTCATATCCGTAAAGAATTGTTTTGGCGTTATCACCCGCAACAGCCAAGGCGTAATTGTTTTTGCTGCTTACCGCCGCATCGATAATACTGTAGGGCGCGCTTTGCTGGGCGTACAGAGATTTATTCCTTTGCAGAGAATAAGATGTGCCGCCTCTGTCGTAAATAAGAACTCTGTTTCCGCTTATATCCATAGCCGGAACGCTGTATGTCAGCTGTTGCTTGGCGGAAACGCTGCCGGAGGAATTTACATATGAAATCCCGTTTTCGGTAAGAATTGCATAACCGTTGTCAAAGGCTCTGAAATCGTAAACGCTGTCTGCATCTGTGGATGCGGAAAAATTCTCTGCGGAACCTTTTGTAAAGAAGGAGGTTATCAAACCGTTTACGGAAGCGAACACACCGCCTGAATTTACATCCGCCGCAACAAATACAATCATAAATATTATGACAATTACTATAACAACTCTGATAGGCGAAAAATGTCTTTTTCCCTTATTGCCGGAATTATCCTTCTTTTCGGCGCTGCGGGAAAACGGAATTATCACGCTGTCTTCAAAATCATCCTCTTCAGCTGTCTCCTCTTCCCTGTTATCGGGTTCAATTATAATTTCATCTGTTCCTTCTCCGTCATTCCGATTTTTTTTATTTCTCATTCCCGTTCACCGCCTTAATATTCAACTCTGTTTAAATACAATCCCTCAGGCGGAGCTGTAAAGCCCGCATTATCCCTGTCACCGGAAAGTATTATATCCTTAATTGAGCTTTTATCGATTTTCCCCTCATTCACATATATAAGCGTGCCGGCCATAATTCTTACCATATTGTACAGAAAGCCGTCGGCCTCAAACTTGAATATCACAAAATCCCCCTGCCGCAGGACTTCTGCGTTTATTACCGTTCTGACCGTGCTTTTGACGCTGCTGCCCGAGGCACAGAATGCACTCCAATCGTAAGTACCGATATAAGATTTTGCGGCTTCGTTAAGATTAACTTCATCCAATGTGTATTTGTATTGGTATGCCCGATTGGCGAAAAAAGGGTTTTTAATACTGCTGTTCCATATTTTGTAAATATATTCCTTTGATTTGCAGTCGTATCTTGAGTGAAATTCCGGATCTTCTTCATCACATTGCAAAACCGCTATATCGGGCGGCAAAATGCCGTTAAGAGCCTTGACTGCGTTTTCCGCAGGAATAGCAGACTTTTCCGTTTTAAAGTTGCAAAAATACTCGTTTGCATGGACTCCGGAGTCTGTTCTGCTGCATCCGTAAACCGTAAGATGAGAACCGAAAATTTTTTCCACGGCCTCCTCAACGGTTCCCTGAACCGTAACGGCGTTGCTTTGAATTTGCCAGCCGTGGTAAGCCGCCCCATCAAATGAGAGCTTTAACCTTAAATTCCTCATCAGATAATTTCTCCGAAAAAATGATTTAACAGGATAATTCCGGCAAGCATTACGGCTAAGATAACGAACATAACCCAATCCCGCCATGAAAGCTTCATCTGCTTCATTCTCGTTCTGTGGTTTCCGCCGTTATAGCAGCGGCACTCCATAGCGAAGGCAAGCTCATACGCGCGTCTGAAGGAATTTACGAAAAGCGGGATAAAAATAGGGATTAGGGCTTTTGCACGTTTAACAATTCCGCCGGTTTCCAGATCCGCTCCTCTTGCTTTTTGAGCGCTCATAATTTTATCTATTTCATCGATTAAAGTCGGGATAAATCTTAAGGCAATGGACATCATCATTGCGAGAGTATCAACGGGAACTTTTATAAGCTTCAGCGGGGACAAAATTCTTTCAATTCCGTCCGTTAAAGCCGTCGGAGATGTTGTATACGTCAAAAGGGAGCTTATGAAAATCAGAGTTATAATTCTCACTGCCATAAATATTGCGGTATAAACTCCCCCGGTGGTGATTTTTATTTTCCACCATTCCACAAGGATATCCCCGTCCTCATTGTAAAAAATTTGCAGAGCAGACATTAGGACAATCAGGAAGTATATCATTTTCAGTCCCTTGAGCATCACCTTAAGGGAAATTCTCGATACAATAACCGCAACAGCGGTGAAAAGGACGATTACAGCCAAGGAAAGAAAGTTTTTGCAAACAAAAATTTCAATTATCGCCGCAAAAGTAATTATAAGCTTTGCTCTCGGATCGAGCTTGTGCACAAAGGAATTTCCGGGGAAATACTGACCGATGGTTATATCCTTAATCATTGGATTTTCCCCCTTTATGAAGATATTCCGTAAGCTCCCTTTCAGCCTGTTCCACGGTATAGACCGCCTTGTTCAAGCCAAAGCCGCATTTGTTAAGCTCCGTAAAAATCCTTGTTATCTGCGGAATATTAAGTCCCATATCGCAAAGCTCGGAGCTGCGTTCAAAAACCCGGTCCACGGTGCCGTACATGGCAAGCTCACCGTGATTTAAAACGGCGATTTTTTCGGCAATTTCCGCCACATCCTCCATACTGTGAGAGACAATTATAACGGTGCTTCCCGTCTGTCTGCGGTAATTTTTAATGAGATCCAGAATTACCCTTCTGCCCTTCGGATCAAGTCCTGCCGCAGGCTCATCCATAATCAGCACTTCGGGTTCCATTGCCATAACTCCGGCTATGGCAGCTCTTCTTTTTTCACCGCCGGAAAGGTCAAATGGGGATTTTTGGAGCATATTTTCGTTAAGGCCGACAAAGCTTGCCGCCCGTCTTACACGCATATCTATTTCGGTTTTGTCCAGTCCCATATTTCCGGGGCCGAAAGCTATATCCTTATAAACGGTATCTTCAAAGAGCTGATACTCCGGGTACTGGAAACACAGACCGACCTTAAATCTTGCGGCGTGAGCAGTCTCCTTGCTTTCGTTTATATCCTTGCCGTAAAGAAGAATTTGTCCCTCGGACGGCTTAAGCAACGCATTAAAATGCTGAATGAGCGTTGACTTTCCTGAGCCGGTATGTCCGATAATCGCAAGCATTTCTCCCTTTTCCACTTTTAAATTTATGTTATTCAGAGCGGTCATCTCAAACGGAGTGCCCACCGAATATTTATATGAAATATTTCTTGCTTCAAGGACGGTCATACGCTGTTACCTCCCAAGACAAAAAACTTAAAGGCTTCGACAAATTCATCGGGAGTGAGTATCCCTTCGGGTAAGTTTATCCCCTGTCTTCTTAAAGCATTTGCAAGCTTTGCGCTGTCGGGCAGCTCAAGTCCGGCGTTTTCAATAATCTCCTCCTGGGCAAAAACCTGTCGGGGAGTCCCGTCAAGGACGATTTGACCGTCATTCATAACAACCACTCTGTCCGCTTTGACGGCTTCGTCCATATAATGGGTGATAAGAACTACGGTTATACCCATTTCCTTATTGAGTTTTTGCATGGAACTCATAACCTCTTCCCTGCCCTTTGGGTCGAGCATGGCGGTCGGCTCGTCAAGAATAATGCAGTCCGTCTGCATTGCCATAATTCCGGCGATTGCCACACGCTGCTTCTGCCCGCCCGAAAGCTTATGAGGTTCATGATTTCGGTATTCGTACATTCCCACCGCTTTTAACGCATCGTCAACACGTCTGCGTATTTCCTTCGGTTCAATTCCCAAATTTTCGGGACCAAAAGCGACGTCCTCCTCAACGATGGTAGCCACAAGCTGATTGTCGGGATTTTGGAATACAACGCCGACGGTTTGTCTTATGTCGTACTCAAGGCTTTCATCGGATGTATCCATGCCGTTTACAAAAATTTTACCGGATTCAGGTACAAAAATTGCGTTTGCAAGCTTGGCAAGGGTGGACTTTCCCGATCCGTTATGCCCTAAAACAGCCACAAATTCACCTTTTTTTATATCAAGGTTAATGTGCTTAAGGGCGAGGGGCAGCGGAGTATCCGTATCCGAGTCATACCGATATGACACATCGTTAAAAACTATAAGCGAATTATCGTTTTGAGTTTTACTTTTCATTTATTTTCTTATCCTTCTCATTTTTGCCAAAGCGCCGTAGAGCCGCACGGAAGACAAAGTCCCGTTTCCGTTACGGGCAGTCCAAGCTCGTCCGCAGAAACACTTCCGCCGAATTTCGGAATGACGACGGCACCCAAAATATACTGCATAACAGCGGGAGAAAGCCCCGTTGTGTAGGAATTGAGCGCAAAGAGCAGCGACTCATCCGTCAACAGCTCAGTACAAAGGGAACAAAGGTTAAAAACCTCATCCTCAAGCTTCCATATCTCCCCGCCCGGTCCTCTTCCGTAAGAGGGAGGATCCATTATAATTATATCGTAGTGATTTTCCCGTCTGATTTCACGCCTGACGAATTTAATACAGTCGTCCACAAGCCATCTTACGGGCATTTTATCGGTTTGGGAGGAAAGCGAGTTTTCCTTCGCCCACAAAACCATTCCCTTGGAGGCGTCCACATGGGTAACCTCTCCTCCGGCTTTGAGAGCGGAAACGGTTGCCGCTCCCGTATATCCGAAAAGATTGAGAACCTTAACTTTTCTGTTTTGGCGTTTTATAATATCCGCCACAAAATCCCAATTTGCGGCCTGCTCGGGAAAAAGCCCCGTATGCTTAAAGCCCATGGTTTTAATATTAAAGGTCAAGCTGCCGTAATCTATTGTCCAGCGGTCGGGAATTTTTTTGTAAATTTCCCATTTGCCGCCGCCCGTGCTTGAACGGAAATACCTTGCGTCGGCTTTTTTCCAAAGAGGATTTTTCTTCTCCGTTTTCCAGATAACCTGCGGATCCGGACGAATAAGTACAACCCTTCCCCAGCGTTCGAGCCTTTCGCCTTCGGAGCAGTCTATAAGCTCGTAATCTTTCCATTTGTCGGAAATTCTCATACCGTTAAAATTCCTTTATTAAATCAATCTTTCTTCTACTACTTTTGCAATTGTGCTGCTCAGACGTTCAATCTGCTCCTTATCTCTGCCCTCAAGCATGACACGGACAAGAGGCTCGGTTCCGGACGCTCTGACAAGGACTCTGCCGTTTTTGCCAAGCTCCTTCTCTGCGGCTTCGATTGCAAGCTTAATATCGCCGTCCTCGCTGAGTCTGTGCTTACCGAATGCCGAAACGCGGACATTTTTAAGTACCTGCGGGAATATCTCTATTTCGGATGCAAGCTCGTCAAGAGATTTTCCGGTAGCTCTCATAATGTTGAGAACCTGCACGGCGGTAAGCTGACCGTCGCCCGTTGTGGCATGATCAAGGAAAATAATGTGTCCCGACTGTTCGCCGCCGATGTGATAGCCCTTTTCAAGCATTCTCTCAAGAACGTATCTGTCGCCGACCTTAGTTTTTTCACAATTAATTCCGTTCTTTTCGCAAAATTCAAAAAGTCCCATATTACTCATAACCGTTGCCACAAGGGTGTTGCCGTTAAGCTTGTTATTGGATTTTAAAAACTTTGCGCAGATTGCCATAAGCTTATCGCCGTCCACCAATTCGCCGTTTTTATCAACGGCAAGAAGTCTGTCGGCATCTCCGTCAAAGGCAAATCCGACTTCAAAGCCATGCTCTTTTACAAAAGCCGACAAAGCTTCGATATGGGTTGACCCGCAGTTTTCGTTGATATTGGTACCGTTGGGAAGAGCGTTTATCACAACACATTCCGCTCCCAGCTGTTTAAAAAGCTCATTTGCCGTAACGCTTGCGGATCCGTTTGCGCAGTCAAGGGCAATTCTCATGCCGTAAAAAAGCTTATCGGCTGTTGACGCTATATGGTTGATATAATCTCTTACGGCGTTTTGAGCGACTGTTACCTTGCCTACGTCGCCGCCTATGACAACCGGCGGCAATTTTACCTCATCAAGAATAATCCCCTCGATCTCCTCCTCCATAGCGTCAGGCAGCTTATAGCCCGTTGATTGGAAAATTTTAATTCCGTTATATTCACAGGGATTATGGGAGGCGGATATCATTACTCCGGCATCATAACCGTACTCTTTTACAAGAAAAGCAACCGCAGGAGTGGGGACAACTCCGAGCATAAGAACGTCTGCGCCTACGGAGCAAAGTCCGGACGCCAAAGCGTAGGAAAGCATATCAGCTGATTTTCTTGTGTCCGTGCCTATTAAAACCTTTGGTTTGTATATTGAATTTTCCGCAAGAACCATTGCGGCGGCTCTGCCTATTTTCATGGCAAGCTCCCCTGTGATTTCCGTATTTGCAATGCCTCTTGCGCCGTCTGTTCCGAATAATCTGCCCATAGCATTTCCTCCGTAAGATTTAATTTATAATCAATAATAATAAGTAATCACTATGCCTTTTTTTCAATTCCCAAATGCAAATATGCGGCATCCGTTACAATTCTGCCCCTGGGCGTTCTTGCCAAAAAGCCTATTTGCATAAGATAGGGTTCGTAGACATCCTCAATTGTAACGGCTTCCTCTCCCGTAGATGCGGCGATCGTTTCAAGACCTACGGGGCCTCCGCCGTAATTATTTATCATTGAGGTAAGTATAAGTCTGTCGATATTATCAAGTCCGAGTTCATCGATTTCCATTTTTGAAAGGGCTGTTCTTGCGTCCTTTTCCGTTATTATTCCGCTCCCCATAACCTGAGCGAAGTCACGGGTTCGCTTTAAAAGCCTGTTTGCAATTCTGGGCGTTCCTCTGGATCTGGAGGCTATTTCCAACGCTCCGTCCTCATCGATCTGTATGTTCAAAATTCTTGCACTGCGTTTTATTATTTCAGCCAGCTCGTAGGGCGTATAAAGCTCCAATCTCAAAATTATGCCGAAACGGTCACGCAGAGGAGCCGTAAGCTGTCCGGCTCTTGTCGTAGCGCCCACAAGAGTAAATCTTTTTGTGTCAAGCCTTATGGATCTTGCGGAAGGTCCTTTGCCTGTAATCAGGTCTATGGCGTTGTCCTCCATTGCAGGGTAAAGAATCTCCTCCACCTGACGGGACAGTCTGTGTATTTCATCGATAAACAGAACATCCCCCTCGTCCAAGTTTGTGAGCAATCCCACAAGATCTCCCGTTATTCCGATTGCCGGTCCGGAGGTTATTCTCATCTGAACACCCAT
Source organism: Clostridiales bacterium (assembly GCA_021200555.1). GTDB lineage: Bacteria > Bacillota > Clostridia > Oscillospirales > Acutalibacteraceae > UBA1081. The sequence continues at coordinate 43,692 of JAJQGK010000116.1, forward strand.
GGTATTCGCTATTATGCCCGCAAGAGTGGTTTTGCCCAATCCGGGAGGGCCGTAAAGCAAAACATGGTCAAGAGGCTCTCTCCTGTCCTTTGCCGCATCCATATATATTTTGAGGTTTTCCTTTACCTTTGCCTGACCTATATATTCGTCAAGTGTTTTCGGTCTTAAGGAAATCTCGGAGTCCGCATCCGACGCATTAAATTCGGGGGAAACTATTCTGTAGCCGTTTTCCTCATCCATTAAGCTTTATCCTCCTACAGATTTTTTGACAGCAGTCCAAGGGCATTTTTAATTATTTCCTCAACAGGCAAGGTGGGGTCGGATAATTTTACCGCCTGCATGGATTCATATTGAGAATAGCCCAAAAATTGCAATGCACTGACAGCCTCTGCGGCATTTCCCGTACCGGCGCCGCGGCCCGTGCCGTCGGAATTGCCGTCTCCGGGGACGATACCCGAAAGCTTTCCCTTAAGCTCCAAAATGACACGCTGGGCTATTTTTGTTCCCACGCCCTGAGCCTGTGAAATTGCACCCTTGTCGTCCATCGCTACAGCCGCAGCCAATCTGTCGGGAGTAAGCACGGACAAAATTGCCAAAGCCGCTTTTGGTCCCACGCCCGTAACGGATATCAGCTGTTTAAAGCACTCAAGTTCGTTCATATCGTAAAAGCCGTACAGCTCAAGGGAATCCTCCTTCACGGAGAGATACGTATAAACGTTTATTCTGCTGCCTATATCCCCTATTTTTGTCAATGTATTCACGGAGGCACTGCACCTAAAGCCTACGCCGCCGCACTCAATAGCAACTGTCAACGAATCCTTCGCAATAACATTGCCTGTAAGACTGTAAAACATAACCTAATCCTTTCCGGTGTTAAAAATATATATAAAAGTAAAATCAAGTACATCTCCTATCTTGTCGATTACTTGAATTTCAAATTTCCCAAGAGAGAGCTGCTTGAATGGGCATGGCAAATCGCCATGGCAAGGGCATCGGCGGTATCGTCCGGCTTGGGGATTTTTTCGAGGTTCAATATAACCTTGGTCATCTCCTGCACCTGCCTTTTTTCGGCTCTGCCGTAGCCGACAACGCTCTGCTTTACCTGAATCGGAGTGTATTCGGCAATATCAAGATTTCTCTGCTTTGCGGCAAGAAGAACTACTCCTCGTGCCTGAGCAACATCTATGGCTGTTTTTGCATTGGTGTTGAAAAAAAGCTTTTCTATTGCCATTGCCTCCGGCATAAATGAATCGATAAGTCGGGAAACGCCGTTGTAAATACGAAGAAGGCGGTCATTGAAATCGGTATGAGCCTCCGTTGTAATTGCTCCGAAATCAATAACGCTGAAATGATTGCTCCGATAGTCAACTATACCGTAGCCGACAATTGCGTAGCCGGGATCTATTCCCAAAATAACCAATGTAAACATCACCAACTTATCATTATTCATCTTAGTATAGCACAAAGTGTTTTAATTGGCAAGAAATAAAGCAAGATTTGTTTCAAATAATTTTAAGTCGCCGAATTAGCCGCTTCGTTTTTAATGCTGATTTTAAATTTCAAAAAAGTATAGACATTTGAGTTAAAATTTTATATACTTTCGTATGGAGGTGAGAATATATGAACGTTGGAAGGATTTTCTTTTTCTTATTTTTTATGGGAACCGCCGGAGCTTTCGGATGCGGCATGAGAGGAACGGTTATAAAGAACGCAAAGGGCGCTATGCTTCCCGGAGCGATTGTCGGAACCGTTCTTGCGCTGTTTTCCGGGTCAAGCTTTTTGGAGAACAACTATTACCTTTTAGCCGGCATGGGAGCGGCGGTCATGTATTTCGCCGGAAATATGAGCTGTGCACAGACGGTAAGCTTATCGGAGCCTGACAAAGAAAAATCCGACAGACAAAGAGGCATTTTCGGAGTTTGGCTTAAAGGTACAATTTGCTGCGGACTGTTTGCAAGCTGTGTTTCCGTGTTTATCTCCGTTTTAAGCGGCGGTTATACCTTGACGGAAATCATACTGTTTATTATTTTTATGCCCGTATCGGCTGTCCTATTCTGTTTTATATTCAACAGACCTTTTAATCCCGAAAAGAACAAATTCCCCCGTATTTATCTGTCCGCCGGTGATCCGGAAATATGGGGCGGGCTTTTGGGAGTACTTTTGGAAACGGTTATTTTTTCCTGCATTGTCAAGGATTGGGGAGCAGTTGTCATGACTGCGGGCAGTATGGTGTTCGGCGGCTTAAGCTCGCTTTTTGCTCTGTTCTTATACATACGAACGGCTTTTCCCGACAAAAAGGGCAGAAAATTTTTCGGAGATGCAAACATAAACGGGCTTGTAAATTCGCAGAAAATATTGGAATGCGCTTTCGGAGCGGCTTCCGCATTGGGAATTGCGGTTACATATATTCTTGCTCACTCTCTGTTTGAGGGCAAGCTCCAAGCTCTCGACAGCAACGGTATGACGGGGTTTGCTTCGGAAAGAGTGTCTCAGATTGCAGCGGTTGCTTACTGCGTTCTTTTGGCCACCGACTGTATTCAATATTTTATTCCGGTAAACGACGATAAAAAATATCAGAAAAGGCTTTTAAAAAACAATCTCATTACAAAGGAGACTTATGAGGAGAATTTAAAAAAGCTTACATATCAGCCGACGGAGAAATATTTAAAATACAAGAATATCTGCGAAAAATGTGAATTTGCCGTTTACGGCGCACTTCCGCTTTTGCTTATGCTATTGGGGTGCGGCTCGGTTGCGGAAATAACATCATTTACGGTAATTTTGCTTGTGTTGTGCCGGGAATACGCAGGAAAATTTTTAATAAATGAAAACAGCTCACCCGTCATCAAATTTTTTATTTTGCTGCCTTCCTTCGTTATTGCGGCGGTGCAGATAATTTCGGGAAGAGCATATAATATCAAGTTGGCAATGCTTTTGTACACGGTTATTTATGAGGGCGGATTTTTACTGTTTAATCTGACGGAAAACAGACATATTCAGTTGGATCAGAGAACGGTTCACGGATATTTTTTACTTTGCTGTATTGCACTGAACCTGTTCCTGCTTTTAGCGTTAAATTAAAATAGTATATATAACATTAAGAGGTATGAAAATGAAATTGTTTAAAGAAACGAAGTATTTTATTATTGACATGGACGGAACGTTTTACTTGGGAGACAAAATAATTCCCGGCTCGGAAAAATTTATTCAAGCCGTAAAAAGCAGCGGCAGGGATTTTTATTTTTTCACAAACAACTCGTCCCACAATGCGGAGGAATGCGCCGAAAAGCTGAAAAAAATTGGTTTTCCGGTACCGCTCGAAAAAATAATCATCTCATCTCATGTTGCAATCGATTACATTTTAAGGAACAGACCCAACAAAAGGATTATGGTGCTGGGCAATTCAAATTTCAAAAAGGACTGCATTAGGGCGGGACTTCAGGTTGACAACAGCGACCCGGATATAGTCCTTTTGGGCTTCGATACCACGCTCACATACGAAAAAATAAACAAGGCGGCAAACTTGCTGGCAAACGGCTGCGAATACATCGCCACACATCCGGACAAAAACTGTCCTCTTGCCGAGGGGTTTATGCTTGACACGGGTTCCATGATTGAGATGTTTTTCGCCTCTGTCGGAAGAAGACCAGACATTATCGCAGGCAAGCCCTACTCATATACGGTTGATTATATTACAAATTTACTGTCCTGCACAAGAGATGAGATTTGCTTTGTGGGAGACAGGTTGGAAACTGATATTGCTATCGGAATGAAAAACGGCACAAAATCAGCACTTGTGTACTCCGGCGTAACGACTCCGGAAATGTATGAGCAGTCGGATATAAAAGCGACAGTGGCAGTTGAAAATCTTCTCGCTCTTTGCAATGAACTTTGAGCGGCTGTTTTTGCCGTAATTAAATTGTTTCTTAATATTGAAAATCGCTTTGTCTTTATAATTGACAAAATGTCGTAATAATGCTACAATGCTATATATTGCACTAAATCTTTACCGAAGGGAATTGATAATATGTCTGAAAACATCAAAAAAAGCTGGTACAAGGAAATGTCTGTATACCAGGTTTGGCCCCGCAGCTTCTGCGACGGCAACGGAGACGGAATCGGCGATTTGAAGGGTATACTCTCAAAGCTTGACTACATAAAAAGTCTGGGCGTTGACGCAATTTGGTTCTCCCCTCTCTATGTCTCACCTTTCAAGGATCACGGATATGATATTGCCGACTATAAGGATATTTCTCCCGACTTCGGCACACTGGACGAGTTTAAAACAGTTCTTGAGGAGGCTCACAAAAGGGATCTCAAGGTTATCATGGATCTGGTTGTGAACCACACATCGGATCAGCACAAATGGTTCCTGGAGAGCAAAAAAAGCAAGGACAACCCCTACCACGACTATTACTTCTGGAGAAAGGGAAGATGCGGCGGAAAGCTTCCTCCCAACGACTGGAAATCCAACTTTGCGGGTGACGCTTGGGAATATGATGAAAATCTTGACGAGTGGTACCTTCATCTTTTTGCCAAGGAGCAGCCCGACCTTAACATGGACAATCCTAAAGTTCGGGAAGAAGTCAAGGACATAATGAAATTCTGGCTGGATATGGGCGTAGACGGTTTCAGAGAAGATGTAATTACATACATCTCAAAGAAGGAAGGTCTTCCCGACGGTTTCCCCATTCCCATTGCTGCCGGAATGGAACATTATATGGACGGCCCTCATCTTCACGAGTACTTAAAGGAATTTAAGGATGACGTCTGGTCACATTATGACTGCGTAACCATAGGCGAAGCGCCTATGATGACGCCGAAAAAGGCTTTAAAGCACATTACAGAAGGCCCCGAACAGGATCTTACCATGATGTTTAATTTCCAGCATATGGAGGCGGATTGTCTGTTCTTAAGCTGGATTAAAATGCCGTTTAATCTCAAAAAGCTGAAAAAGGTTTACAACAATTGGCAGACTCAGCTTTACGGCAAGGCATGGAACGCCAACTACATTGAAAATCACGATCAGCCCAGGGTTATCAACCGTTACGGCAGCTTGAAATATAGAGTCGAAAGCGCCAAAACTCTGGCGACAATGTACATTTGCCAAAGCGGAACACCCTTTATATATCAGGGACAGGAAATAGGCATGACAAATATAGGTCTGCCCTCAATCGATCTTTACGATGACGTTTCAACAAAGAACGCTTACAATCTTTACCGCTCCTTAGGCGCATCGGACAAAAAGACAATGGAAATCGCCATGTACGCTTCAAGGGACAACGCAAGAACTCCCGTCCAGTGGTCAGCGGAGAAAAACGCAGGATTTACAACTGCCGATAAGCCTTGGTTCTATGTGAACCCCAATTACACGGAAATCAATGTTGAGGCAGCCGAAAAGGATCCCGATTCCATTCTCCATTACTACAGAAAGCTTTTAAAATTCCGCAAGGAAAACGAGATTGTGATTTACGGTCAGTTCAAAGAGCATTACCACGAAAGAAAAGATTTGTTCGTATATTCAAGACATTACAAGGATCAGAGAATGCTTGTAATATGCTCCTTCTCCGACAATCAGATGAATTTCAAAGCTCCCCAAGGCTTTAACCTCGGCGAAGGCGAGCTTGTGTTAAGCAATTACAAGGACGGGAAGCTTTTGGGCAACGGATGCATTCTCAAGCCGTGGGAGACAAGAGTTTACCTTTACAAATAAGGAGATTTTTCCAAAATGGCAATTATAAAAACGGAGGCATATTTTCACTCAACCAACGGCAAGGATATGTGCCGAACTCTTATTTGGACGGATGACGACATCGACCCTATCGGAATTTTACAGATTTCCCACGGGGTAACGGATCACATTGACCGATACGCAAGGTTTGCTGCATTTATGGCGGAAAACGGTTTTATTGTCTGCGGAAACGACCACATAGGTCACGGGAAAACGGCAAAAACCATGGCTGAATTAGGCGATTTCGGAGCACCGGACGCCGACGTAAGAATGGTTGACGATATGCATGTTCTGTACCATATAATGAGCAACCGATACCCGGGACTGCCCTACTTCCTTTTGGGGCACAGCATGGGGTCCTTTCTCAGCAGAATTTACGCTTCTCTGTTCGGCGATGAGCTTTCGGGGCTTATCGCCTGCGGAACGGCTCAAATAGGCGGTGCGGCATCATCTCTTTCGGAATATACCGATACAGTGGCAGACTTAATAGGCAGAGACAAATTTTCCTCAAGAGGCAGCGACGCTTTGGGAAAAATCACATCCCACTACTACAAGGAAAACGACGACAGCTCCTGGCTGTCCTTAAGTCAGGAAAACCGCATAGAGGCTGAAAGCGACCCTTACTTTGACTTTCCCATTACAAACGCCAGCGCTATGAATTTGGCAAAAATGCTTTTTAAATGCTCCTCGGACGAGTGCATAACGTCAACTCCTCAAAGTCTCCCAATATACCTTCTCTCCGGCGGAAAAGATCCCATCGGCTTTTTCGGCAGGGGCGTTATCTCCCTTTGCGAAAAGCTTGAAAACAACGGGAACGACGTTCAAATTCAAATTTATCCCGGTTTGCGTCATGAAATTTTAAACGAGGACGACTATGAGCATATATACAAGGATATTCTGAATTGGTGCGTAAGCTCTCTTCAAAAAGGGTATCAAGCGGATTTTATTTAAGCAGGTGATTCTGTTTGGAAGATTTTCTATCCATTGCCGACACAATTCAGGTTCTGTTTTGGTCGCTGACATATGTATTGATTATAGTTTTCAGCATAAAGCATTGGGATGAGCTGAAAAAAGAAAAGAAGATTTTAATACCGATTACGGCAAGCATGTTCAATATCGCTTGGGAAATAAACGCTTTTGTCGAAAGCAAAGGTATGTGGGGACATGTACTATGGCTGGGGCTTGATATTATAATTGTTCTATTTAATATATATATATATATATATGCGATATTCCGCAAAGTTCTGCGTCATATACTCAGCTGCGACAATAGCCGTCACCATAGGATTACATTTTGTTTTTAACATTGAATTGGGAATGTTAGTGTCCTCTTTTGTTGTAGACATTATAATGGCGGTGTCTTTTTTGATTTCATTTAAACGCCTTTCGGTATACGGAAAACCCATAATTGCGTGTACTAAGCTTCTGGGCGATCTCTTTGCTTGGCTTGAATACTCAAATTACCATATAATTATCAAGGCAATCGGGATTGCGGTTCTTGCGCTTAATATCATTTATCTCGTATTAAGCATACTTGAAAGCATAAAATTTAAAAAAGAAAACAAATTCAAAAGAAAAAGAATAAGATTTTAGCAATTGAATAATTTCCTCCTTTCCCTCATATGGTTTACGGAAGGGAGGTAATTTTATGAAAATTTTTTCCTTTAGACTCCGTTCGATTATAGTCGTTGCGGCTGTTATTCTTGCTGCCGCCGCAGGGATATTTTTTATGTCCCGAACATTGACGGACGCCGTATCTGCGGACACGAGACTTATTCCAATCTACAATGTTGAGACAAGCTCAAACAATGTGGCTATAAGCTTTAACTTCGCCGAAAAAAGCGAAGATTTGGATAAAATTCTTTCGATTTTGGAAGCATATGACGTTAAGGCGACATTTTTCCTTTTGGGGCTGACAGCCGAAAGCGAAAGAGAAAGCGTTGAGAAAATTTACAGCTGCGGTCATGAGATAGGCAATCACTCCTACTCCCACAGCGATATGACGGCTTTAAGCGAACAGGAGATTGCAGACGACATTCAACGGTGCAACGAAACGGTAAAAAGCATAATCGGAGTATCTCCGACTCTGTTCAGAGCGCCCTCCGGAAGTTATGACAACAAAACGATATTGGCTGCAGGAAGTCTGAATATGACGGTCGTGCAATGGGACACGGATTCTCTGGACTGGACGGATAATTCGGCGGAGGATATATTTAACCGTGTAACAGAAAGCGTACAAAGGGGCTCGATTATCCAATTTCATACGGGCACGGCGCACACGGCCGAAGCGCTGCCGCAAATTCTTGATTATTTGACTCAAAACAATTTTACGGCGGTAACTGTCGGCGAGCTGATATACAGGGACAACTACACAATTGATTATAAGGGGACTCAAATAAAAGCAGACGGCTCGGAACAATAAAAATCAAATTGTGTTCATAATTTATTCATATTTTAAGAATTGAAGACCTTTTTCTCTGCAAATTGTCAATTGATTATCGCAAATGTTTACAGAAATTTCACATTTGCGTACATTTGTTAAAAAACTCATAACCAATAAGGCTTTATAAAAAGTTATAATATGCATGGTTGGATTTTTTCGATTAAACAAGAGAAACAGCATCCTAACATAAAAAAATATGCTTCATGGAGGAATTTCAATGTCAGAGAAAAAGACCGTATTTATGACGGGCGGAACCGGCACAATGGGCTGGGCTTCGTTTCAGGAGCTTCTTAAAAAGCCCAACGAGGTAAACATCAGGCTTCTTGCAAGAAAGAGTCAAAAGAATTTTGACCTTCTCAGAGATTATCTTTCATATCCAAATGTAAAGGTAATTTGGGGCGATCTTCTTGATTACGAATCAATTTTGGAAGGCGTCACCGGATGCGACTATGTTCTTCATATAGGCGGCATAGTATCACCCGCAGCAGACTACAAGCCCTACACCACCCTTAAAACAAATACGACAGCCGCAGAATATATCTGCAAAGCCGTTTTGGCGCAGCCCAACGCAGACGATATTAAGGTTTGCTACATTGGCACCGTTGCCGAAACAGGTTGCAGAAATTATCCCATACACTGGGGACGCTGCGGAGATCCCATAAAAATTTCCATTTACGACCATTATGCAATTTCAAAGACAATAGCGGAGAGAACTTTTGTCGAAAGCGGAATTAAGCATTGGGTTGTAATGCGTCAGTCCGGCATACTCTACCCTGAGCTTCTTCACAATATGGAGCCCATTATGTATCATGTACCTCTTAACGGCGTTCTCGAATGGGCCACCGTTGAGGATTCGGGCAGACTTATGGCGAACTTCGTAACGGCGGAAGATCTTCCCGATGAGTTCTGGAACAGCTTTTACAACATCGGTTCCGGTAAGGAATACAGACTTACAAATTATGAAATGGAAAAGCTTCTTTTAGGCTGTATTGGATTAACCGATATTAAGGGCTTATTTGATCCGAACTGGTTTACTCTTAAAAATTTCCACGGTCAGTTTTATGCGGACAGCGACAAGCTTGAAAATTACCTTCATTTCCGTGAAAATCTTCCTGTTGAGATGTATTTTGACAGACTTGCGGAGCAGGTTGAGTTCTATTTCAGAATTCCCAAATACATTCCCACAAAGAAGCTTATATCCGCATGCGCAAAACCCTTTATGAAGAAGATTGCGGAAACTCCCAAATGGGGCACTCTTGATTGGATCAAGTCAAAGGATCCCGACAGAATCACATCCTATTACGGCACCTATGAGGACTGGCTTAAAATCGGCGGTTACTGGGATATGTTCGAGCTTAAACATTATGACACGAGAAATTCGGCAGCCGATGACTTCAAGCTTGACCACGGTTATGACGAGAGCAAGCCCACATCGGAGCTTGACCTGAACGACATGAAGCAGGCCGCTGAATTCAGAGGCGGTAAGTGCGTCAGCAGGAAGATGACAAAGGGCGATATGACAACCAAGCTCAAATGGAAGTGCGGCACCTGCGGCGAGGAATTTGAAGCAAGTCCCAATCTTATCCTTAAGGGCGGTCACTGGTGTCCCCACTGCATCGTTCCCACCGAAAAGTGGAATTACGATGAGGTGGCAAAGACAAATCCCTTCTTTGCGCAGGTTTGGTACAACGATCACGATCCCGACGAGCATAACGAGTATGTATTCGACGAGATTTTTGACGGTTGGGAAAAGAAAAAATAAGAAAATAAAACAAAATGCAAGATGTCCTGCCGTTATGGTACGGGCATCTTGTTCTTATTTACCATAAAATAGACAAAAAAAATTAAATTTGCAAAAAAACACTTGCAACGGATATAGTGATAATGTATAATGATAAGCAGAACAGTGATAGGAAGATACAGGCATGTTAGGAAAAAACGTTAGAGTTCGAGTAACAAAGCCTTACAATTCTATTGACAGTAAGACAGGTATGAAGTATGAATTAAATTTTGGTGTAGCCGAAATAAAAACGGACAGAAGATCATTCATCTACTCCGCCTGTATTCTGGGAATAAACCATCCGGTCAATATTTTTGAGGGCAAGGTTATCGCAATTGTCCGGCATCAGGACAAAAGGCCAAACTACATTGTGGTTGCGCCGAAAAAATCAAGATATATAAATTTCCAAATCCAGGATAAAATAGGGTTTCTGGAAAAGGATAAAAATTTTACGCTGGAATGTTTGTACGAAAGCTCATGCGGTGCTGTAGTTTACCGAATAATCAACGGCACAAGGCGATTTTTGCTTATAAAAAACAAGAGGAGCAATCATTGGGGATTTCCCAAAGGCCACATTGAGCGGGGCGAGGATGAATTTGACACCGCAAAGCGGGAGGTACTCGAAGAGACAGGCATTCACATCAGAATTTTAAAGGGATTTAAGTCCACATCCGAATACAAAATTGCCGGACGAGTTGAGAAGAAGGTCACGATTTTCTTAGCCTCCACATCGGACACTCAAACGATTATTCAAAGAGAAGAGATTGAGGATTACATTTGGCTTGATTACTCCGGCGCAATTGAAACTCTTAAATTTGAAAATGACAAAAATATCCTTGCTATGGCGAAAAAATTCCTTGACAAATCCGAATAATCAATTTATTATATGAATAAATCTATTCGAGGGAGTTGGTTAAGCTGGCTGAAACATTAGCACAGACGCTGGTTGACTTTTTCGGGAACAAAATCCCCGGAGAATTGACGATATTTCTTATTTCACTTTTGCCCATACTTGAGCTGAGAGGCGGACTGATAGCCGCCGTGCTGTTGAAAATCCCGCTTTGGAAGGCGTTTATCATATGCTACATTTCCAATATGATACCGGTGCCTTTTATAATTTTGTTTATCAAAAAGATTTTTAACTGGATGAAAAAGTATAAGGTTTTCGCAAAATTTGTTGAAAAGCTTGAAGCAAAAACAGAGAAAAACAGGGACAAGGTTATGAGATACAAGCAATGGGGACTGCTTTTATTCGTTGCAATTCCCCTTCCCGGTACGGGAGCGTGGACCGGCTCTCTTTTTGCTGCGCTTTTAGACATCGACATAAAGAAGGCCATACCGATTATTGCCTTAGGTGTACTTATCGCAGGAGTTATCGTTTCTATAGTATCCTACGGAGCGGCAGCGCTTTTCGGCGGAGACACGGTCACAGAGGCTGCCACCGGCTTGATTCGCTTAATCGGAACGGCAATTTAAATTAATTATGTAAATTAAAAAGTCAGGAACAGCATTGCGTTGCTCCTGATTTTTGTTTTTTAAAGAGTTATTTCATTGGAAATTTTGCCGCTTGCCTTATCCTCGATAAACGTTGAGGTTGTGGGAATTACAAATTTCATAGCTTTCGGCCGGATTTCAAAGTCCGCTTCCGTAACGATTTCACATTCGCCGTCAATATTAACCGTGGCGGGCTGCTTTGAAATGATATGAACCCGTTTGGCTCTCTTAAAAACGGTCATCGGATGATTGATAAGCTTACCCTCTTTATACTTGTTTATCAGCCCGAGAAGCTTTATCCTGCTTATCTGTTTTTTCAATATCACAACATCGATTTCTCCGTCGTCCGGCATGGCGAATGGAGCGGGCATAAATCCGCCTCCGTACCATCTGGAATTTGCCGCGACACAGAACAGAACCGTTGAGGAAAAAGGCTCATCGTCATCAATTTGAATTGTAAAGTCATTCTTCATTTTTTTAATGAAGCAATAAAGCAGCGCCGCCAAATAAGAGCTTTCGCCGTTCATAAATTTCAGCTTTTTAAAAGTTCCCTGCACATTGCAGGTTTCCGCATCAAATCCCATTGAGCATTGGTTCATGGCAATTTTGTTTCCGCATTTTATTACATCTACATCGATAGCCGTTCCCTCTATCTGGGCACGAATTTCACCAAATTGGTCGGGCGTTCCGTAAAGCCTGATGTAATCGTTTCCGGACCCTAAGGGAATTGAACCAACGGATACGTTTTTAAATCCGTATGCGCCGTTTGCGACTTCAAAAAGCGTGCCGTCCCCGCCGCAGGCGTAAAAACGCAGTTCATCGCCTTTTTCATTTTCCATACAGGTTTTTCTTACAAAATCCAAAGCATCGCCCTCGTGCTTTGTGACATATGTATCGTAATCAAAGCTCCCGTGATTTTTCTTGTATCTTAAAATGTCCGGCATAATTCTGCCGACTGCGCCGCCTTTTCCCGCCATGGGATTAATAACAAAAATATGCTTCATTTGTTTGTCCTTTCCTGCTTCGCAAATTCGTTATCATGTGTATTTTGTATTACTTAAAATACATATATAATTGGCACTTTATCATACCGTTATAAAGCTTTCTGCGTTTATCGGCTCTTCTGCCGAAGTGCTTTTCAAAATCTTCATCTGCGGTGATTATGTAGTAGCTCCATCCTCTTTTCGGCTCGAATACTTTACCTATTTTCCCATACAGCTCCTGAACCGATGAAGCGTCCATCAGCCGCTCTCCGTAGGGCGGATTGATGATAACGGTTCCCCTGTCCGTCTTGGGGCAAAATTTCGTCACATCCCCGCAGCTGAAATCAATATACTCCCCTACACCTGCATTTCGGGCGTTTTCCGCTGCAATTGAGACGGCGTTGCGGTCCGTATCGGAGCCGAAAGCTTTAAAAGGTATATCCTTTTTTACAAGATCCCTTGCTCTTTCACGCTCTTCCTTCCAAATATTTTCGGGAATTTGCGGCCATTTTTCGGCTGAGAAGCTTCTGCCTATTCCGGGAGCGATATTTTTCACAAGCATGGTTCCCTCTGTTAAAATTGTTCCCGAACCGCACATTGGGTCATACAGCGTATGAAAATCCCGAAGTCTTGCAAAATAGCATATTGCAGCCGCAAGGGTTTCCTTTATAGGCGCCTCGTTTGCATGAGGACGGTAACCTCTTTTATGCAGCCCTGCTCCCGAAGTGTCAATAAGAAGGCTGACTTTATTTTTCATAATGGAAAATTGAATTTGATATTTTACGCCCGTTTCCTTAAACCATTGGACTTTATATTTTGTTTTCAGCCGTTCCACCACAGCCTTTTTGATAATAGACTGACAATCTCTGACGCTGAACAAATCGGAATTTAAGCTGTAGCCCTTAACGGGAAACTCATCTTCTCTGCCTATCCACTGCTCCCACGGAAGATTTTTTGTTCCTTGGAAAAGCTCCTCAAAGCTGTGAGCTTCAAACTCACCCACAAGGATTTGTATTCGCTCGGCGTATCTGGAGCAGATATTTGATCTTGCAAGTATGTGTTCATCTCCCGAAAAAAGCACTCTGCCGTTTTCACTAAAAACATTTTCGGCGCCCATATTGCGAAGCTCCTCCGCTATCGGCGCTTCAAGACCCAAAAGGCACGGCACTATAAAATTCATACTTATTTTACCTCTTAAAATTTGCGTATGCGGGAATATTAAGCCATCCCGCTTTTCATTGCTAAAAAAGCAACCAATTTTACTTGGCTGCTTAAATTATAGCTTTATTATTTTGCTGTGTCAAGATTTTTTTAACGGTGCCTAAAAAACGGCGGATTTGGTTTAGATTTAAAAATTTAACACTACTTGCCGAGAGCGTTTGCAATCGAGCCGAAAATCCTCGTGTAAATATTCCCCTCCGGTTTTCTGCCCGCCATAATTGACTTCACTCTGTCCGGACAGTCTGTAATAATGCCGTCAACGCCGCATTTCAGCATTTTATCAATCAGCAATTCATCATCTATTGTCCAAACATTAACCTTGATGCCGGCACGGTGAGCCCGCTTCACATAGCAGGAATTTACATAGGAATACATGGGATGCAGCGCATCCGCTCCGATTTTCTTGGCAAAATGTATCGGCTCGAAAATCATCTTCACCGCTTCAAGCTGATTGGGGCAATAAAGATACCCTGTTTTGCAATTGGAATCTATCTGCTTTGCCTCCACAAGCAGGCGGTAATCAAAGCTGGAAATAATTAGCCTGTCAAAGAGGTTATGCCTTTTTACGGCTTCGATTGTCTTTTGTACAATTCCCGTTTCTTTTTCTTTTGGACTTTTCAGCTCAATATTCATTATTTCAATATCGCTCTCGGCGGTAAGATCAAGAAATTCGTCAAGAGTAGGAATAGGTGTTCCCGCAAACCGCGGATCAAAATATGAGCCGAAATCAAACTGCTTCAGCTCCTCCAATGTATAAGATGAAATATTGCCCATGCCGGTACTGGTTTCATCGATGGTATAATTATGACAGATTACAGGAATACCGTCCCTCGTCATATGTACGTCCGTCTCGAACCCGTCAACTCCAAGCTGGATTGACTTTCTAAAAGCAGGCAGCGTATTTTGTGGAGCATACCTGTTTGCGCCTCTGTGAGAAATTACCTTTGTTTCCGCCATAAAAATTACTCCCCTATACAACAAATAGGCTTTTTTCGCTGAAAATTTTTCAATTAAGCTGAAATATAGCATTATTATTGTAGCACATTTTTCCGACAATGTGAATACCTTTTTGAAAAAAATAAAAGAATTTCCATAAATATCAAATAAATTATCAAAATATGCAATTGACATTTTTCTCCTATGAGCTATAATATTTATGTAACATTAGGAGGTATTACTTATGAATTATAAAATAAACGTTGCGGGGCTTGACAGAGAGCTGCCCCTTTGCAAGGTATCGGACGACTTATATATCGGCGCATTTGTCATTTTCGGCGATCCGGAGCTTACGGTGGCTTGCGCCAGAGAGCTGCTTAAAAAGGCTCCTCCCTACGATTATCTCATTACGGCGGAGGCCAAGGGTATTCCCCTTATTCATGAAATGGCCCGTCAAAACGGCGACAAAAAATATTTTCTCATACGGAAAAAGCCCAAGCTTTACATGACCGGCGTTATGGAAGTCAATGTCCGTTCAATCACAACCGCATCCGAGCAAAAGCTTTATCTTGACGCTGCCGACGCTGCGATGATGAAGGGCAAAAAAATTCTTATTGTTGACGATGTTATTTCAACCGGCGCATCTCTCAATGCCATCGAGCAGATTGTTGAGCAAACCGGCGCTGAAATCTGCGGCAAAATGGCCATTCTTGCAGAGGGAGAGGCTGCGGACAGAGATGATATTGTTTATCTTGAAAAGCTGCCCTTGTTTAATCCTGACGGCACCGTAAAGTAAAAACATTATGGGGTTTTCAATCCGTTTTCGCCGTTAAATTATGTGATAAATATTGCACAAATGTTAACAATGTATTAAATCGAGATTATTCTATTGAATTTAACTCCGAATTATATTAAAGTAATATTGTAATAAAATTTCAGAAAGGAAGTTTTTTTAATGAAAGATTTAATTGATATTATTTGCTGGTTCATCAGCCTTGCAAAGGGATTCATTGCACTGTTCAATCCCGACTCAACCTTTATTGATGAGCTTACAAGTGTTCTTCAGGGACTTGTAGCCGAGGACTAAAAGGTCAAATCAAAAATTTGCCGCCCAAACAGGCGGTATTTTTGTACACGCACATAATTTTCACGGGAGTTTTCATATGGCAAGGAAATTTAAAAAAGAAAAAAGCAAGGAGGAGGATCAAATTCTGCTTGAATGTGAACGCTGGTGGGTTTTTGCATTTTTAATGTTCGCCGGCGGATATTACGGAGCCTATACCTATTCCTGCCGAGGAGGCGTCTTTTGCAATGCGCAAACGGCAAACTTTGTTTTATTCGGGCTTGCAATCGGTTCAAAGGACTGGGGAAAAGCGCTGTATTACCTTATTCCCATGGCGGCGTACTTGGGAGGAACCATGCTGTCGGAATTTTTGCCGAAAACAGTCAAAAGATTAAGTCATGTCAGGTGGGACACATTTTTTGTTGGAATTGAAATTGTAATTGTGCTTATTTTGGGGTTCATTCCCGATTCGGCTCCCGTTCAGATTTCCCAGGTAACGGTGAATTTTATGTGCGCCATGCAGTATAACACCTTCAGGCAAGCGGAGCATATACCCGCAGCCACAACCTTCTGCACAAACCATGTCAGGCAAGGCGGAAGCTATCTTGTAAAATGGCTTAAGCACAGAGCAAACAAGAATTTTTTAAAGAGGAGCATGTTCCACTTCGGAATGATTGCGGTTTTTATTTTGGGAGTAATCGTTTCGGCTGTTCTCTGTTCGATTATCGGCGGAAAAGCCATTTGGTGCGTTGAAATTGTACTTATCGGGATATTTACGGATCTGCTCCATGCCGATCTCACCACGGAAAAAAATCTTTTGGATCAAATTCCTTCGGGACATTAAAGCAATAAAAAGCAAGCCTTGAAATGCTCAAAGCTTGTTTTTTTATTGTGAAAATCGTTTTTAAGAGACAACCGTATATCCGGCATCCACAATCGCTTTTTTTGCCGCATCCTCGTCAAATGCAGCGTTGCCGTTTAATTCCAATGCAACAACTCCGGACTCGTGGTCGGCCTTTGCGGCTTCTACGAAATCAAGACTCTCAAGAGCCTTTTGAACCGCATTTTCGCAATGGCTGCACATCATTCCCTCAACTTTAATTTCAACCTTGCTGCTCATTTTATTTTCACTCCCTTCCGTATTTGAATTTATCTCCGAATTTAAGTTAATTTCCGGCAAATCAATCTGCTTTCCGACTCTTTTATCTCTTTTTGTTTCTCTGATTTTAAATGTGTTCAGCCTTAAAGCGTTTGTCACAACGCAAAAGGAAGAAAGACTCATAGCCGCCGCTGCGAACATGGGGTTCAGCTTCCAACCGAAAATAGGAATAAACACTCCCGCTGCAAGAGGAATGCCGATACAATTATAGAAAAACGCCCAAAAGAGATTTTCGTGTATATTTCTCAATGTAGCCCTGCTTAGACGGATTGCTGCCGGAACATCCGACAATCTGCTTTTCATAAGAACCACATCCGCCGCATCTATTGCAACATCCGCACCGGCTCCGATTGCAATTCCCATATCTGCGCTTGTGAGAGCCGGAGCATCGTTTATTCCGTCCCCTACCATTGCAACCTTGCCGCATTCCTTAAGCCGACGGATAACAGCCTCCTTGCCGTCCGGCAAAACACCTGCTATAACCTTATCCACTCCTGCCTGCTTTCCGATGGCACGAGCTGTTTTTTCATTGTCGCCTGTAAGCATAACAACCTTGATTCCCATATTCCTAAGCTCTTCTACTGCTTTTGGACTGTCCTCCTTAATGGTATCCGCCACGGCAATTATACCTATAAGCTCATTGTTTTTTGCAAAAAGCAGCGGGGTTTTTCCGTTTTCGGCAAGCTCATCGGATTTTTTTGTAAGCTCTTCGGGGACTTTAACCTGCGCTGATATAAATTTCAAGCTTCCGCCCAGAATACTGTCGCCGTGAAGGGATGCGGACAAACCGTTTCCCGCAAGTGCTTTGAAATTCTCTGCATTTTCATATCCGATTTTTTCTTCTTCCGCTTTTGAGATTATCGCCTTCGCCAGAGGATGCTCGCTTTTTATTTCCAGAGAATAAGCCGTTTTAAGAAGAACGTCCGCCGTAAAACCCTTTGACGGGATAATATCCGTAACCTTAGGCTCTCCGCTCGTAATTGTCCCCGTTTTATCAAGGGCGACAATCTGCATTTTTCCCGTCTGTTCAAGGGAGACCGCCGTTTTAAACAGTATACCGTTTTTCGCTCCCATACCGTTGCCGACCATAATCGCAACCGGTGTAGCAAGACCCAATGCGCACGGGCAGGATATAACAAGAACAGAAATTCCCCTTGCCAGAGCAAAAGAAAATTCTTCGCCGCAAATCAGCCAGACGACGGTTGTGACTATCGCTATGGAAATAACCGTAGGGACAAATACGCCGGAAACCTTATCCGCAATTTTTGCGATAGGTGCCTTTGTTGCCGCCGCATCGCTTACCATTTTAATAATTTGAGAAAGAGTGGTATCCTCGCCTACTCTCGTTGCTCTGCACTTGATAAAGCCCGATTGGTTGAGCGTTGCCGCCGAAACGGAGTCGCCCTCGGTCTTGTCAACGGGAATACTCTCGCCTGTCAACGCCGATTCGTTTACCGCGCTTGACCCTTCAATAACAACGCCGTCAACGGGAATATTTTCGCCCGGACGGACAACAAAAATATCGTTTTTCTGCACCTGTTCAATAGGCACAGTTGTCTCTGCATCATCTCTCAGCACTACGGCCTGCTTCGGCGCAAGCTTCATTAGGCTTTTCAGCGCATCCGTGGTTTTGCCCTTGGAATGGGATTCAAGCATTTTTCCAACGGTAATCAAGGTTAAAATCATGGCTGCCGACTCAAAGTAAAATTCATCCATATAAGTCATAACAGCTTCTTCATTGCCCTTAACGACAGCATCGGTCATCATAAAAAGCGCATAAACGCTCCAAGCAAAGGACGCAAATGAGCCCATTGCCACCAGAGTATCCATATTGGGAGAACGGTTGAGAAGTCCCTTTGTTCCGCTTATAAAGAATTTTTGGTTGATTACCATAATAATTGCGGAAAGCGGCAGCTGAACAAGTCCCATTGCCACATGATTTCCTTCAAACCAGCTTGGCAGCGGCCAGTTCCACATCATATGCCCCATGGAGAAATACATAAGAACAGCCAAAAATACGACCGAGACAATAAGCCTGTTCCTCAAAACAGGTGTTTCCCGATCCTTTAAAGCATCATCGTCTGACAATGACGAGGTCTTTGACGCATTGGCGTTTTTTAAAGAAGCTCCGTAGCCGGCCGCTTTAACGGCAGAGATTATCTCACTGCTTGAAGCCGTTCCCTCAACTCCCATGGAATTGGTAAGAAGGCTGACAGAGCATTCGGTAACTCCCTCAACCTTACTGACCGCTTTTTCGACCCTTGCGGAGCAAGCAGCGCAGCTCATACCCGTTACATTATATTGTTCCATTTTATAACATCGCCTTAGTGATTAAAATTATCAGCCTTCAACGCCATAATATACCCTCACGGGGTATATGTCAAACGGAATTTGCTAAAATTTTCAATTTGTTCACATAAAGTTAAAATTTTATTCACCTTTTGCCAAATCCCTTACAACCTCACCGGCAATAATAAGTCCTGCCACGGACGGTACGAAGGCTGTGCTTCCCGGAATGTCCCTGCGTCTGCGATTTTTTTCGCTTTCATCCGAAGAGGACTTGCAATCATCTCCGATGGCTGCAATCGGTCTGACGCATTCCTCTGTGGAAAAAACCACCTTAAGCTCCTTAATTCCTCTTTTACGACATTCACGGCGCATAATTCTCGCTAACGGACAAACCGTTGTATTGTAAATATCGTCAACACGAAATTGCGTGGGATCAAGCTTATTTCCTGCTCCCATACAGCTGATGATTGGAATGTTAAGCTTTTTTGCACGGGAAATCAGCTCAAGCTTTGCGGTTACGGTATCCATTGCATCCACAATGTAGGAATAGCTTTGGAAATCAAATTCATCGGCGTTTTCGGGGAGAAAAAAGCATTTACGGGTTTCTGTTTCCGCTTCGGGATTTATGTCATGAATCCTCTCCTCCATTGCGTCAACCTTATATTGTCCTATTGTGCTTCTTGTGGCGATAATCTGGCGGTTTAAATTGCTTAAACATACCCTATCGCTGTCAACCAAAACAAAGGAGCCTATGCCGCTTCTTGCAAGGGCTTCAACGGCAAAGCCGCCTACGCCGCCTATTCCGAAAACCGCCACACGAGCCCTTGACAGCCGCTCCATACCTTCTTTTCCTATTAAAAGCTCTGTTCTTGAAAATTGATTGAGCATTGCAATCGGTTCTCCCTTTGTTTATTATTCCAAAAAACTTATATTCATACATATTCCCTGCCGACAGTACAGCAGGGAAAATTATATTATAATGTTGAGTCCTTATCTTTATCCGAAAGGGCTGTTAAGGCTTCCTCTGATTTGCTTTCTTTAATCTCACGAAGCCGGCGTCTTGTTTGCGCCTGTTTTTTCTTATATCGGCTGTAAACCACAACAATATAAATTACCGTTCCTATTAAAACAAGACAAAGAATCACAAGAAAAATCGGTGATGTAAAAACTGTTTTTATCAAATACCCGGCATACAGAAGTGAGCTTCTCTCCACGCTCTCCCCTGCCACAAGGTTGGCCTCGGCTATGACAACATCGGCATATTTTACCTGAACCGTTCCCAATATGTCTCCTTTGTTTACAGGAGCCATAACGCTTTCCTCTACTGTGTACACAAATTCAAGGCTGTCGGAGTCAACGGAGCTTAAAAGAAGGGCTTGTATTCTTGTCTCGGGGACAAGGCGTACATGGTCCGCTTGAGTAGACAGTGTAACGGCAATCTCAGTCATAAAATCGGTCTGCTCTGCAATAGTGGTCATTTTCATATTGCTGAACGCCCAGCGGAACATCCTTCTGACTTCATAAAGAGCGGTATTGTCCGCATAACCGCAGCCGTCAATACACTCGTTGGGACAGCCTATTATAATTCCTATATATGTATAAGCGTCCTTTACCGCTGTAACGGCGGCGCATCTTTGAGAGCCGTCCGTCATACCTGTTTTTACACATTTGGCGTATTCATAGTAATATCTGCTGCCGCTTTCGATAATATCCCCGGTTGTATTAAGCTCTCTTTCCTCTGACATATTTGTAGCGGGAACAGTATAATCAACGGTCGAAGCAATAACGGACAAAACGGAATTGCTCATAGCGTACTTCATAATAAGATACATATCGTTTGCGCTGCTGTACTCTCCATCCTCATCCAATCCGTGAGCATTGGTGAAGTTTGTATTTTCGCAGCCCAAGCCTGCGGCAAACTCGTTCATCATTTGCACAAATGCATCAATCGAGCCTCCGATATACTCCGCCAGAACATTTGCAGCATCATTTGCGCTTTCCAAGAACATACAGTAAAGAAGGTTTCTGACGGACATTTGCTCGCCCACCTGAAGGTCACAGGAAGCGCTGTACAGCCCGTCAAGGGGAGAAAGCGCACTTTCCGTAACCGTAACCAACGCATCCAAATCATCGCAGTTATCCACTGTGACAGCCGCTGTTGCGATTTTAACAAGGGACGCACAATAAAGGCGTTCATCCGCATTTTGCGAAAAAACCACCGTATCGGTATCGGTATTTACAAGGAGATACGCCTCTGAACGCATATCCTGATCTTCGAGATTATTATTATAATATTCCGCCGATGCGGTTAAGGAGAGCATACCGCAAACAGTCAGACAAAAAATAATTATAAAAATTACGCATTTTTTCATAGACACACCCACTGATTCAGTGCTATAATAAGTATACTATGAAGAATTAAAAAAGTAAATAAGAATATCAAATTTAGGGAGGTAAAAATTTATGGTATACATTACCGGCGACATACACGGAGATTTCAGCCGTCTTGCTCCCGACAAGCTGAAATTTATGAAGCTTCACGACACTCTCATAATCTGCGGCGACTTTGGCTTCATTTGGGACGATTCAAAAAAAGAGGACAAACTGTTAAGAAATTTGGGGAAAAGAAAATACAATATCTGCTTTGTAGACGGAACTCATGAAAATTTCAATCTTTTAAATAAATTTCCGGCAGAGGACTGGAACGGCGGAAAGGCAAGGAACATTTGCGGAAATCTGTACCACCTTATGCGGGGACAAATATACACAATCGAGGGTATGAAGGTATTCACCATGGGAGGCGGAGAATCTCCCGAAGCAGAGCTGCGTTTTCCCGATGAAGAAACTCAGCGGCTTGAAATACCCACCAAGGAGGAACTTCTTGCCGCTGTAAACCGTCTTGAAAAGACAAACTACAATGTGGATTTGATAATAACCCATGAGCCGCCATCAAAAACCATGGAATTTTTACTTATGCAGAAAAACGAACAGTTTATCGTTTCGGCTCTCAATGCCTTTTTTGACGAGCTTGCCGTTCAATGCAAATACAAAAAATGGTATTTCGGAAGTATGCATATGGATAAGTATATATCAGCCAATCAAGTGGCTGTATTCAAAAACATTTTAAACGCCAAGACGGGAATGAAAATTTAATTTTACAGTTCACTGCATCCCCACTCGAATTAATCACTTAAGATATTTTTCTAAAATTTTTACAGCCGTATCCTTAGTAAAATTCCCCGGGGTGCGGTTGAAATTTTTTACGGGAGCAGCCCATCTTTCGCCGTATTGTTCGATCTGCTCTTCGGTCATGCTTATACGGACATCGGTTAATCTATCAACTGTTGCCGTAAATTCCGAAAAATCCGTACCGGCAACGGAAAACAGCCTTTCCGCCTTTTCGGGAAGCTGGCGAACGGCGATATTAAGGTAATCCGTCATAAAAGCCGTACAAGCCTTGCCGTGCGGTATATTAAAGTCCTCCGTCAAAACATAGCCCATGGTATGAGGAAAGCATGTGCCTGTAATATTAAGCGCAAGTCCCGCATAAATCGAGCCTATATAAAGCTCCTCACGCATGGTTTCATCCGGTGTATTTTTGTTTTTATCAAGCTTTTTGAGATTTTCCCAAAGAAGGGGAAGAGCTTTTTCAGCGTAAAGCTCCGACATGGAATTGCTCACCTTTGAAAAATACGACTCAACGGTGTGGGCTAAAGCGTCAAGCGCAGTTGAAACCGTAAAATCATACGGTACGGACATAGTATAACCGTAATCGCAGAAAGCTATTTTTGCATAGCAGTCCTTGCCTGAAATACTGCGTTTCATTCCGTTTTCGCTGTCGGTTAAAACGGCAACTCCGGTAACCTCGCTTCCCGTTCCGGCTGTCGTTCCCACAAGAACCAAAGGCAGGGGTGCGTTGGTATCGGTTCTTGTATATATTTCCAACGGCTTCATTTTCGGGTTCGACGCATAAATTGCGGCCGCCTTGGAAGCGTCCAGCGGTGAGCCTCCGCCTATGCCTATAATGAAATCGGCATTCATTTCCGCCGCCGCTTTGCCTGCGTCAAAACAATCCTGCGTATACGGATTCTGTGTAACGGAGTTGAAAATTTTATATTCAATGTTTAAGCCTTTCAGAACGGCTTCGGCATCTGCAAGCGCCCCGGATTTTACTGCGGACGAGCCTCCCGTGATAATAAGGCAGCTCTTTCCCAAGCGAGCAACAGAGCTGTAATTTTCCTTCAAACAGTTTCTGCCGCTGATAATTTCAACGGGCATATATGAATCTAATTTCATAAAAATCCTCCTAAAAAAGAGCCGGAAAAACTCGGCTCTTCTTGATTTATTAAAGCAATCGGTTAATCAGCCTATAACTCTGACAGCGATTACACCGGAAATATTTTTTACTGCTGCTGCGGTGTCCTCAGTAATTCCCTCGTCATCAACGATAACATAGCCTGTATCCTTTCTTATGGACGCTGCGGAATCCTCTGCGGAAACGCCTGTTTTTGTTATTGCATCAAAAATTTCCTCGGAAACATCCCCATTGGTTATAGCGGTAAGACGCTTTTTGCCGTCCGCATTTTCCTTTGAAATACAGGGAAGGTTTACGGAGTTTATAACATTGCCCTTTTCAATATACTCGGAAATTTGGTTTACAGCCATAACAGCACAATTCTCCTCCGACTCCGGAGTGGAAGCGCCTAAATGAGGAAGAGCGATTATCCCGTCGATATCGAGCATTTCTTCGGTGGGGAAATCGGTGGCGTAAGCTGTGCACTTTCCGCTTTTAACGGCTTCGATAATCGCATCATTGTCCACAAGACCGCCTCTTGCGAAATTGAGTACTCTGACTCCGTCTTTTGCAACAGCGAGCGTATCCTTGCCCACTATGCCCTTTGTATCGTCTGTAAGAGGAGCATGAACGGTAATATAATCGGCACACTCAAAAATCTGTTCAGGCTTTGAGGTGATTGTAATTGACTTATCGAGAGTTTCCGCCGCTTTATCGGAGAGGAACGGGTCATAGCCTATAACATTCATCCCCAAGCCAACAGCGGCGTTTGAAACCTTAACGCCGATAGCGCCAAGTCCGATAACGCCTAAGGTTTTGCCTAAAATCTCAGGTCCCGCAAAGTTTGATTTGCCCTTTTCGATTTTCTTGCTTATTTCGTCCTCGCCCTTTAAGCCCTTGCACCACTCGATAGCAGACGCAATTCTTCTGGAGCAAAGGAGAAGTCCGCACAGGGTCAGCTCCTTAACGGCGTTGGCGTTTGCACCGGGAGTATTGAAAACGCATATACCCTTTTCGGTGCATTTATCAACGGGGATATTGTTATATCCCGCTCCGGCTCTGGCAATTGCAAGAATGCTCTCCGGAAGCTCCATATCAAGCATGGAAGCCGAACGGACAATTACAGCGTCGGGATCTGTAAAGGAATCTGAACAGGTATATTTTGAAGCGTCGAAATTTTTAAGACCTGTCTGTGAAATTTTATTTAAGGTAAGCACATTATACATAACTGAATTATTCCTTTCATTATGACAAATTTAATTTGTTCAGGAATTTGCCTGTTCAAACTCCTTCATAAAAGCTACGAGCTTTTCAACGCCCTCAATAGGCATAGCATTGTAAATAGAAGCTCTCATACCGCCGACCGTGCGGTGACCTTTAAGGTTTACAAAGCCCTTTGCCGCAGCTTCCTTAATGAATTTGGCGTTAAGCTCGTCACTGTCGGTAACGAAGGGAACATTCATGAGAGAGCGGTCCTCGGGAACCACGGTGCCTTTGAACATCTTTGAGCTGTCAAGGAAATCATAGAGGATTTTCGCTTTCTTTTCGTTCCTCTCCTTCATTGCGGAAAGGCCGCCCAAGCCCTTAATCCACTCAAGAACAAGCTTTGTGATGTAAATATTCCAGCAGGGAGGAGTATTGTAAAGAGAATCCGCATCCGCCTGAACCTTGTAATCCAGCATTGTGGGAGTCGTCTCTCTTGCCCTGCCAAGCATATCCTCACGGATTATACATATGGTAACGCCGGCAGGAGCAACGTTCTTCTGAGCGCCGCCGTAAACCATAGCAAACTTTGTCACATCCAAAGGCTCGGAAAGGAAGCAGGATGAAACATCGGCAATCAGCGGAATATCCCCGGTGTCGGGAATTTCATGATAAACGGTACCGTAGATGGTGTTGTTCATACATATATAAACATAGTCTGCCTCAGGATCGAAATCGGATTTAACGGTTTTGGGGATGTAGGTAAAGGTCTTATCGGCAGAGGAAGCAACGGCTCTTGCATTGCCGAATTTTGAAGCCTCGGCGAAAGCCTTTTTTGCCCACTGACCGGTAATGATGTAATCCGCCTTACCGCTGCCGTTCATGAAGTTCAGGGGAATTGCGGCAAACTGAGTTGAAGCGCCGCCCTGAAGGAACAGAACCTTGTAATTGTCGGGAATGTTCATAATTTCTCTGAAAAGCCTTTCGGTTTCCTTAATAATGCCGTCAAACTCTTTTGAGCGGTGGGACATTTCCATTACAGACTGCCCGCTGCCCTCATAATCAAGCATCTGTTCAGCCGCTTTTTTAAGGACTTCCTCAGGGAGCATTGAAGGACCCGCCGAAAAATTAAATACTCTTGACATTTTAAAAACCTCCGATATAACTATCTATAAAATTGACTCATAATATTACATTGTCAATATTTTAACACATAGATAAATAAAAATCAACGCATATATCAAAAAATTTAAAAAAGATATTTTGTACTACATATCCAAAAAACAGAGCGAAAAACGAAAGGTTCTCCGCTCCGTGCAATTATTGAATTAAAAATCAAGTCCGTGCTTATCGGCGGTTTTCAGTCTTCCGCCCAATTCATCGAACGCTCAACCGCTCGTTTCCATCCGGCGTAAATGGCGTCACGCTCTTCCTTGGGAAGCTGGGGAACGAACTCTCTGGAAACCTCTCTTATTCCCTCGATTTCCGCTCTGCTTGACCAAAAGCCCACGGCAAGCCCTGCGCAATAAGCGGCGCCCAACGCCGTAGTCTCAACAACCTTGGGACGGTTTACGGTTGTTTCAATCATATTGGCCTGAATTTGCATCATAATATCGCTTACGCTGGCTCCTCCGTCAACTCGGAGTTCGGTCAATTCGATATCGGAGTCCGCCTTCATCGCTTCAAGCAAATCCGTCATTTGGAAAGCGATGCTCTCAAGAACAGCCCTTGCAAAATGGCGTTTGTTGGTGCCTCTCGTAATGCCCACAACGCAGCCTCTGGCGTACATATCCCAATAAGGAGCGCCAAGCCCCGTAAATGCCGGCACAAGGTAAATTCCGTTTGCATCGGGAACGCTCTCAGCAAGTCTGTCACATTCGGGAGCGGACTCTATAATTTCCATTTCATCTCTGAGCCACTGTATAACTGATCCGGCGTTAAACGCTGAACCCTCTATGCAGTATTCAACTCTTCCGTCTATTCCCCAGGCAATACCCGTAAGAAGATTATTTTCGGATTTCACGCGCTTTCCGCCGGTATTCATAAGAAGGAAGCAGCCTGTGCCGTATGTATTTTTCGCCTGCCCGGGACGGAAGCACGCCTGACCGAAAAGCGCCGCCTGCTGATCTCCTATGGCGCCTGCAATGGGAACGCCGGCAAGAGCTTCAAGACCGGGGATACCGTCCGCTACGCAGCCGTAAATCTGACTTGAAGGGACAACCTGCGGGAGAATGGACATGGGAATACCTAATTTTTCGCAGATATACTCATCCCAGCAGAGCTTGTCAACGTCAAAAAGCATTGTACGCCAGGCGTTTGAATAATCCGTGACATGAACCTTTCCGCCGGTCAAATTCCAGATAAGCCATGTTTCAATGGTGCCGAAAAGCAGGTTGCCGGCTTCCGCCGTTTTCCTTGCCTCCTCCGAGTTATCGAGGATCCATCTGATTTTCGTGGCGGAGAAATAAGCGTCAATTATAAGTCCGGTATGTTCCTTTATATACTCCACAAGCTCCTTGTCTTCCATAATTCTTTTTGCCATTTCGGCTGTTCTGCGGCACTGCCAAACAACGGCGTTATATACGGGCTTTCCCGTGGTTTTGTCCCACAAAACGGTGGTTTCACGCTGATTTGTAATACCGATTGCGGCGATCTCTTTCGCCTCAATTCTGCCGTCTATGAGCGCATCGGCTATGGCTCGGAACTCACTTCTCAAAATCTCATCCGGGTCATGCTCCACCCATCCGGCTTTGGGATAAATTTGCGGAAATTCATATTGAGCCTTTGCCGCAATTTGTCCGTGTTTATCGAAAACAATGGCTCTTGAGCTTGTGGTGCCTTGATCCAGCGAGAGAATATATTTTTTATCGTTATCCATAAAAAATCTCCTTTGAATTTTAAATCTTTATTCATTTTACTATATATCACTGCAACTTGTCAAGAGAAAATGCAAAAAAATAAGTAAGGGTAAATTACAGCATATTTAACATCAAAATAAGTGTTTCAGTAGTTACTTAATTAATAAAAGCGCTGCCGAAAGACAACGCTTAAATTTATAATTTCAGAGAACAATCAGTAAAAATCGAATAATGTTATGCTTTAACGCAGATAATCTTATCATTCTCAGCAAGGACGTCGATTTCGTCAATGCTCATATTTCTGTTTGCGATAATGATATTTGCAATGGCATCCTCGATATTCTTTCTTATGGCAATTCTGATATCTCTTGCGCCTCTTTCGCCGCCTGCCGCCTCTTTTGCAATAACGGAAGGCACGTCGTCGGCGACCTTTAAGGCAATTCCCTTATCCTTAAGACCGGGGACAAGATCGTCAATAAGAAGAGACGCTATCTTGGCGTAATCCTCATCTGTCAGAGAATTAAACACGATAACCTCATCCACTCTGCCGATAAATTCCGGACGGAGGAACTCGTGAAGTCCTTTGATTGCCCGCTCCTTTGAAACATCGCCCTTTGATTTTGCAAAGCCCATTGCGCCCTCTCGGTTCTGGCTTCCGGCGTTGGAGGTCATAATGATTACGGTGTTTGAAAAATCAACCGTTCTGCCCTGGGCATCGCTTGTTTTTCCCTCGTCAAGTATTTGAAGGAGTATATTCATAACATCGGGATGGGCTTTTTCTATTTCATCGAAAAGGATAACCGAATAGGGCTTTCTCCTTACCTTTTCCGTAAGCTGTCCCGCTTCGTCATAGCCCACGTATCCGGGAGGAGAGCCTATAATTCTGGAGACGCTGTGCTTTTCCATAAACTCGGACATATCAAGTCTTATAAGAGTTTCCGGAGTGTCGAAAAGCTCGTTGGCAAGCTGTTTTACAAGCTCCGTTTTTCCCACGCCCGTAGGTCCGACAAATATAAATGAAGAGGGTCTGCGCTGAGGATTGATTTGGATTTTATTCCGTCTGATAGCGGCGCACACCGCCTCTACAGCCTCATCCTGACCGATAATCCTCGCCTTAAGGTGATCCTCCATATCAGCCAATTTATCAAGGTCGGAGTCTATGATTTTTCTCACGGGTATGCCTGTCCAAAGATTGATAACTCTTGCGATATCATCCTCTACAACGGCATTATCCGCCGCCTTTTCCCGAAGCTCCGGCAAAGAGCTTTCAATGTTTAATATTTCGGAACGGACGGTGGCAAGCTCTTCATAATCCGGCTCCTGACCGTCCTCCGTAACCATAAGCTCCTCTTCACGCTTTTTAAGCTCTTCAAGGTTATTCTCGGCAATTTCGCAGTCGCTGATGGCTTTATTTCTTAAATTGGCGCAGGTACACGCTTCATCAAGGAGGTCTATCGCCTTATCCGGCAAAAATCTGTCGTTTATATATCTTTCGGACAAGGTTACGGTAAGATACAAAAGCCTGTCGGAAATTTGAACTCTGTGGTACATCTCATAATAGCCCTTAATTCCCCGAAGCATTTTGTAAGCATCCTCAATTGAGGGTTCCTCAACCTTAACGGGCTGGAAACGCCTTTCAAGCGCCGAATCCTTTTCAATATATTTTCTGTACTCCGTAAATGTGGTTGCTCCGATAACCTGGATTTCGCCTCTGGACAAAGCCGGCTTCAAAATGTTTGCGGCATTCATTGAGCCTTCGGCGTCTCCCGTACCGACAAGATTGTGGACTTCATCGATAAAGAGTATGATGTTGCCCTCCGCTTTAACCTCGTCAACAAGTCCCTTAATACGGCTTTCAAACTGTCCTCTGAACTGCGTCCCCGCCACAAGAGCCGTTAAATCAAGAAGATGCAGCTCTTTATTTTGAAGCTTTGCGGGAACGGTTCCGGCTGCGATTTTCAAGGCAAGCCCTTCGGCAATGGCGGTTTTGCCTACACCGGGTTCACCGATAAGGCAGGGGTTGTTTTTTGTACGCCTACAAAGAATTTGGGTTACTCTGTAAATTTCGTCATCTCTGCCTATAATAGCGTCAATTTCCCCATTTCTCGCCTTTGCGGTTAAATCGGTACAATATAAACCGAGGAATTTGCGTTGTTTTTCATTGGGGCGTTTTTTGTCTCCGGGCTGCCTTCTTCTGCGGCGTGGTTCATCCGGCATATTTCCGCGGTTATTGCCTTTTTCGATAGCGTCGGAAAAACCGTTTTTGTTGCTGGGCTGACGGTCGTTTTGTTCGCCGGAATTGACTATTCCCTGCATAAACGGGAATGTGGACGCTCCGCCGGGCTGGAAGCCGTCAATATCTCCCAAAGCGTCCATTGCGTCGCTCAGCTGATCGCTTACAGCGTCAACATCGTCCTCGGAAATCCCCATTTTATCCATAAACTGTTTAATGGGGCCTATGTTCATATCCATTGCGCACTTGAGACAAAGTCCCTCTTGTACGGTATCGTCCCCTTGTATTTTTGAAATAAATACCACGGCGGGGCGTTGTCCGCATTTGGAGCACATCATTGTTTTAGCCATTTATTTTCTCCTTTGATTGTACTGTGTATCTAAGCAAGTACTGTGTATATAAGTAATAAGTTACACTATGAGTTTTTTATTAAATTGAGAATATCCTTCTCGCTGAAGCTGTAGGTCTTATTGCAAAACTGACAGCTGACTTTTGTATTTTCTTCCTTTGCCATATCATGAAGCTCGTTCTTTCCCAGGGAAATAAGCGCCTTTTCAACTCTTTCCCTTGAGCAATCGCAGCGGTAAACGGGGAAGCTTTCATCAAGCTTTTGAAGGTTAAATGAAGGAAGGACTTTGCGGCAAATTTCCTCAGGCGTCAGATTATCGGTAAGCATGGAGGTTACGGATTTTATGTCTTTAATATCGTTTTCAATCTTAGTGATTGTATTGTCGTCCGCAGAGGGCAAAAGCTGAATTAAAAACCCGCCGGCAGTTATAACCGTCTTATCCTGCGCCACCAAAACTCCCAAGCCGCAGACAGTGGGTGTTTGTTCGCTTACGGCAAAATACGAGGTTATATCCTCGGCTATCTCTCCGGAAACGATGGGAGCTTGTCCCACATAGGGTTCACTTAATCCCAAATCCTTAATAACGGTCAATGAGCCGTCCCTGCCCACTGCGCCGCCTACGTCCAGCTTACCCAAATTATTTAACGGAAGCTCTGCATTTCCGTTTACAACATACCCTTTAACATGGCAGGAGCTGTCCGCTACGGCTATAACGGAGCCTGCCGGACCGCCGCCGTTGATTTTTAAGGTAAGGCTGTCGTTATCGCCCTTAAGCATAGCGCCCATCATAGCGGCTGCGGTAAGCAGTCTGCCCAATGCCGCCGTACATACCTTTGAAGTTTGGTGTATCTCTCTCGCCTTTTCCGCAACGTCCGACGTATCGCACGCCATAATAAAAAGAGAGCCGTCTTCCGAAATACATCTGACCAGATGTCCCATTTATATTACCTCTGAAATATCAATTGAATATTAAATAAGCAATGATTAACCGACAAATATTTTTCTTTACAACTCTCGGTTCAATCAATCTTTTTTATTAATCCTGTCAAAGATTTCATATTGAACATAATTTGTCATATAGCGTTTTACTCGGCTGATTGTGGCAGGCGAAGCACCTGTTTTTTCCTCGATTTCATCGTATTTTTTGCCTTCCGCCACCATTTTCGCAACCACAAAACGCTGTGCCATGGCATACAGTTCGGTTTCTGTGCAAAGATCCTTAAAAAATGCCGCGCACTCTTCCTCATTTTTCAAGGTCAGCACCGCCTTATAAAGCAGCTCTGCATTTTCCGTTTTTTTGCTGTCCTTCACGGTTTACACCACGCTTCCTTTAAGCATAACGTATTAATCTATTTTAGTATATATTTCTGAAATAATCCTTGAACTTCCAAAAAAATACATCACATATTTCCGAAAAATTTCTTTATTTCATCAGCTTTCCCGCAGGACAATGCTCCCTCCGGACATGAAGACAAAAAGCAGCTCGGTCCGAATTTCCCGAAAATTGCCGGAGACACGGTTCTCAATTGACGAAGCATTTCAATTGCATATTCTCTTATCTCCCACTGTGCTCTGTTACAGGTTCGGAGCTTCATAAATAAAAGCAACTCTCTGCCGTTCATGGAGGATACAATATCGAGAGTATTTCCGCTCATGAGGCAGTATACAAGCTGCTCCTCGGAATAATCCTTTGCCTTTAATGTATTGTAAAGCTCGTTCATTTTTAAGAATGCGTCCGTATATCTTTTTAAGATTTCCTCATTTGCCTTTACCGTATCGGGCACAATATAGCTTGTCCTGTCGGAAAGCGTCAATGACGGAACCATAAGACCGTGCATTCTGTGTCTTGCGAAGTGCGTTATGGTTGACAGCGATACGCCGTTAAGCCTGAATGTATAATTCAGTGTTTCAAGAGGTCTGGGACGAGATGAGCCGATAACACAGTCAAGGATTTTGTTTACATTGCCCTCATCGGCAACAATCCGTTCAACCGCATCCGGAGAATATTGCTTTGACCAAATCAAAGCAGCTCTTGCCGCTGTTTTTTCGCCGTCCTGAGTATATGATAAAAGCTGTACCTTCTCTTTGGGCTTGTCCGATTTTTCCTCTCCGCCGAATTTAAGCCCCAGCGTTATCTTATCACTTGCCTGCGGGCGTCTTTTAAAGAAATCCGTACAAATTCCGGGGGTCATTTTTTCAATCTGGCTGTAAATTTGTTCGCCCAAGGATTTAAGCTCCGCATAATCTCTTCCCCTGCCGAAAAGCATGGCTCTTAAAATATGGAGAAGCTCTCTTGCGTTTACGGTACAGTAAAAATTGCTTCTTAAGCAATAGGGCAAAATAAACCTTGCGTCCTCCTTGGGAATACCCATTTCAAGGAAAGAGCTATACTCCGAAAAAAGAAATTCCATGGTTTCGTTAAACAGCTTTTCATCCTCTTCGCTTTTCAAAGCAGGCGAATAAAAACCGCTTTTACCGAAGTCAACATAGCGTCTCGATTTAACGGTGAAGGATGCCAATCTGAACTCGATTAAAAACTGTTCCGCAAAAACAGAAACATTCTTAAACGCTATGTTAAATACGGTATGTTCGATTGTGGAGTTATGACCTGAACGGGTGACCTTTGAAATGAGCTTGGCATTTTTTTCTCTGTCCTGAGATTTATCAAAAATTTCCGAAGCGTCTCCCTCTTGGGTGGAAATTCGCCCTGCCGCCGCAGGAATTTTTTCGTCTGTGTCCGTCATTCCGAGAACGATTGCAACAGAGCCACCGTTAATCAAATTCATAAAAATCACCCTTCATAAATTTCAAATAGTTGATTAAAAGTATATTATCATAAAGCGGAAAAAAGGTCAAGAGAAAAGCCTATGTACAAGGTTTTGTTATTGCAAAAAAACATATTTTCCTATTATCCGATAACTGTTCTTTTGGCGGTTTCGATTGCAGCTT
>JAJQGK010000098.1 GCA_021200555.1 Clostridiales bacterium
GACTGCTCATCACTTACAAGCATAACAATTCCCGACAGCGTAACCTCAATAGGTGGTTCTGCATTTCGGGGCTGTTCGTCTCTTAAACTTATAACTATTCCCGACAGCGTAACCTCAATAGGTGCTGCTGCATTTTATGGCTGCTCATCACTTACAAGCGTAGCTATACCTGATAGTGTAACATCAATAGGTGCTTCTGCATTTTGCGATTGTACATCACTTGCAAGTATAACAATCCCCGACGGCATCACTTCAATCGGTAATGGTGCATTCTATGACTGCATATCCCTTACAGGCGTAACAATTCCCGACAGCGTAAACTCAATAGGCGATTATGCATTCCAAAAATGTACATCACTTAAAAGCATAACAATTCCTGACGGTGTCACTTCTATCGGTGCGCATGCATTTGATGGGTGCATAGCTCTTACAAGTGCAGTAGTAGGCAACGGAGTAACCTCAATTGGAAAATATGCATTTCAAGGCTGCACGGCACTTGCAAATGTAACAATTGGCAGTAAAGTAAGCTCAATCGGTGACTATGCGTTTTCAGACTGCTCTGCGCTTAAAAGTATAGTGATTCCCGACAGCGTAACTTCTATCGGTGATTATGCGTTTTATAATTGTAAAGCACTCAAAAGCGTTACTCTTGGAACAGGCGTAACCTCAATCGGTTATCGTGCGTTTTTCGGCTGCACCTCTCTTGCAAGTATAATCATTCCTGCAAATGTTACGGTTATTGACAATTACGCCATTGCATATAATGTAACAACCAATTATGTTTTATATTTAACTGACGGATTTATAATTTATGGTTATGAGGATACTGCGGCACAGACCTATGCCAATGACAACGGTATTACATTTATATCCTTAGGCGAATATGTAGAGCCGGTGGATCCCGATGTAGACGAGCCGACAACGGACGAACCCACGACAGATCCCGATGTAGACGAGCCTGTAACCGATCCTTCCGTTGACGATCCCACAACAGACGACCCCTCGGAGGAGGATCCCGCAGAGAGCTGCTCGCACTTCTGCCACAGCGAAAGCTCCTTCATTCAGTTCTTCTACAAGATAATCCGCTTCTTCTGGAAGATATTCGGCATTAACCAATATTGCGAATGCGGAGCGGCGCATTATTAATTCTTTCGGTTTACAATAAGAATACATAAAGACCAACGGGACAGATACTTTTTAGGTACCTGCCCCGTTGTTTTGGAGAATAACATTATGAAAAAAAGGAGAAATCTGTTTTTTAATACGGATGTTTAAGCTTTCTTTTTGCCCGAAGATTTTTTCAGCGCAAATATTTCATCCGCCGCTTTTGCCACATCGGGAGAATGGGTAACGATAATTATACATTTTCCCTCTGCCGCAAGCATTTTGAATATATCGATAATTTCATCCTGGGTTTCGCCGTCTAAGTTGCCCGTAGGCTCATCCGCAAGGATTATATCGGGATTGTACGATATTGCTCTGGCAATGGCTACACGCTGCTGCTGACCGCCTGAGAGCTTGAGTATCCGCCTGTTGGCTTCATCCTCGGAAAGACCCACCTTTTGCAGCAGCTCCATGGCTATTTCTTTTTTTGTCTTTTCCTCGAATTTTTTGCCGGATATGTTCATTGAAAGCAAAACGTTTTCAACAGCCGTTAAGTGGGGCAGCAAATTGAAATTCTGAAAAATTACGCCTACGTATTTGCTGCGGAACTCGTACTTGTCAATTTTGGTAATGTCCTCATCGTTAAGGTAAATGGTTCCCGACGTGGGAGCCGCAAGACTTGACAGCACCGATAAAAGCGTTGTTTTTCCCGCTCCCGATTTTCCCACAACGGCGTAAACCTTGCCGGCTTCAAATTCATAGCTGAGATTGTCAAGAACCATTGGGGAATGGCTGTCGTATTGGTAGCAAACGTTGTCTAATTTAAGTATACTCATAATATGTCACCTCGTCAATCAGCTTCTGCTTGAAAGTATCTTTAACGGCTCGTACCGCATGATGCTTATCAGCGCCGCAAGGCTCGATATAAGAGTGAGGAAAAGTCCCACCAAAATCAGTTCCAATATAACGTAAATATTTGTTGCGCTTGAAACGGAGGTAACGTATTCCGTTGCGCTGCCTGTGCTGAAGCGGTCGATTTTGCCGCTGCCGCTCATTTCTCCGCCGTCTGCGTCCGGTATGCCGTCTGCACTGAAGCCGAAGTTTTCGTTTAAGGTGTTCTGGGTTTCCGCGCTGCTCTCTATTTGGCTGTCAAGAAGAGCGTTCGTAACCGGTACGGAAACGCATGCGCCTATAACTGCGCCTATGATTATCGCTATAAATGTGACTATGAATATTTCGGTCAGGAATTGGAGAGAAACCTTTGATTTCTTCATTCCTATGGCGGTAAGAACGCCTACCTCGTATTTTCTCTCTCTGAGATTAAATATATTTATCGTTATGAGAATTATTCCGCCTACAGCCACAACTATAAGGAAAAACCACATGGCCGTTGTGCTGAGGGTTTCAAGAGGAGTAAGGCTTTCCTCAAAGGATGAGAGATCCGATGAAGAAACGGTGTAATCCCCGCTGAGTCCAAGGTCGTAAACCTTTTCGGCAAAGCTTTCGTAATTATCCGCATTTGCAAAGGTGTATGTGAAGGACAATACACTTGCAAGGGCTGCCGAAGTCTCTTCTCCGTCGCTGTCCTCGGTTACGTTGCCCGCCTCTGCGGAGGCCTCCTCCACTGCGGTTATTGCGCCGTAGCTTGTGAAAATGCTGTTTGCCGGATCGTTCATGGAAAAGCCGCTGTCGGATGATGCGGTGTTCGTGTAAATTCCCACAATCGTAAATTCGTAGGTTTCATCCTCGTAATCGGGATTGCAGAGAGTTATGGTATCGCCGACTTCAAGGCCGTTGTAAAGAGCCAGCTCATCGCTTATTACGCACTCAAGAGCGGAGGAGTCCTCGTCAAACATTTCGCCGTCCGTAATTGAATATGTGCCGTCCGTGCCGAACATATCGAGCATTGCGTCATAGGAGGAATAGCCGGTTACGGTGAAATCCGACGAGCTTGTCATCATACTGAAATTGCCTCTGCCGCCCATATCGTCGGGCATTTCGGTTGCATCGGCATCCTCGTCTTCCTCATCAGCCGTTGTTTCCTCGGTTTCGTCATCGGAGCTTTCCTCAGTGCCGTAGGGCAAAAGATCGCCCGAAGCGTTAAGAGACAATGACGCAGTGTAATAGTAGGAGTCGCCGTCCTCCAAAGCTTCCGTATATGTCAGATATTCATCAAGTGTAAGGGATGACGTAAGTGCGTCAAAATCAAAGCTTCCTCTGTCAAAAGAGCCTTTCCCGCCCTCTTCCATATTTTCGGGATCCATATCCTCTCCCGATGCGGAGCTTGCCATTTCTTTCATTGCCGAGGTTCTGTCGTAGGATATTGTTGCGGTAATGGATAAGCTGCTTAAAGTGTCCTCTTTGGTTGTTTCCGCCGCCTGCCGTATGGATAAGGCAATACACGCCGAAACCGCTATAACGAGAACGATAATTCCGATTAATATGTTTCTCAGCTTATTCCTTGTAATGCTTTTAACCGCATTATTGATTACATACATTAAGTCAATAATCTCCGTTCGTGAATATTCTTAGTGCACATGTTCATTTTAAAGCCGCAAGCTTAACTAAACTTTAAAATATCCGCATCAATCAAATTTTGTTAAAAATCGTTTTTGCACAGTATTGGAAGAGGTGTTTGCGTTTATGGAAAATTAATTTATCTCTAATATTTTTTTAATGTTTCAATGTTAAAATTTTCACATACTCAAAAATTAAGTAAGCACTGATTAAATCGAGTGCGACGGATGCGTAGAGAATTTTTTGCAAGACAAGGAACAAAGCGCAAGGAATACTGACGTATTTCGAGCATTTGTGACGAAGTATTGCGGAAAAGAATCAAGCAGGCGGCGTACTCAGCCGTTAGGCGTGATTTAATCAGTGGTTACTTAAAGAAAGGACTGACTTTCATGACGGTAATCAGCAAAATAATTTCATTTTTAACGTTTTTGGTTATGCTTTTAAACGGAACCATATCCATGGGAACAAATCCCCAAACCACGGAAGACGTAGGCAACACCATACTGTTTTTCTCGGATTATCAGGGCAGCAGCAGAAGCGATAATTTAACGAATTTGCTTGCGGCTGTTGACGTAACGCCGGACTTGATAGTCTGCGGCGGTGATTATCAGTCCTACCTTGCCACAAGTACTTTTTCCGAATACGGCATGGACGAGATAAAGGAAATCATATCCTCAAGATGGGATAGCGAGCTTCAATATATATTCGTACAGGGAAATCATGACCCTGCGGGAGTTGACGGACTGACGGACACGGGACTTTACGAATTTGACGCTTATTATATTCTCGTTATCGGCGAGGACGACTTCCCGTGGAACCAAGGGTTGACGTCAAGCGGCAAAAAGACTGTTCAGACAACCGCTCAATGGCTTGAGGGCGTTTTGTCGGAGCTTGCGGCGGAGGATACGGGAAAGCCCGTATTTATCACAACTCACGTTCCTCTTCATTATACAACAAGAACTTCCTTGACTAAGGATAACTCTTACGCCAATTATATTTTTGACGTGGTAAACGAATACGGACAGTATCTTGACATTATATTTATGGTCGGTCATAACCACAGCGGCACATATGATGATTATGTAGGCGGTTCGGTTATATATCTTGACATAGGCGATACCATAACGGTAGCGGGTATGGATGAGGATCAGACTCTTAACTTTATATATATGAATTACGGCTATTCCGGCTATTCATACAGCACGAATACGGAAACAAGCACGAATATCCTGACGGTTGCGGCGGCAGTCGTATATGACGACCGCATAGAAATCACAA
This sequence comes from Clostridiales bacterium, assembly GCA_021200555.1. Taxonomy (GTDB): domain Bacteria; phylum Bacillota; class Clostridia; order Oscillospirales; family Acutalibacteraceae; genus UBA1081. The sequence goes on from JAJQGK010000098.1 coordinate 4,900, forward strand.
GATATTCCGAGGCCGGCGTGTACTGCACATACGATATTACTCTTAACACGGCTCTTGCGGCGTAACCGTAACCGAGGGCGAAGTGATTGCCGCTTTAGGTCATACGGACGATGATGAAGACGGAGTTTGCGATGTTTGCGGCGAAAGCCTTGCAGAGGATGAGGAAGAGGAAGAAACATCTCTTTGGGACTCAATTCATTGCTCCATGTGCGACGCTTATGAAGCTTTTGCGGATATCCCCGTTATCGGCACGCTTATGCAGATTGTCCATATGTTCGTGCATCTTGCAAGATATATTGCTTATATCACCTAAAAATTGCAAATCCTTGTAGGGGCGGACCCATGTGTCCGCCCGCAAGCCGCAAAGCGGCTTCCTTATATATAATTATAATTTCCATAATCAAACCCGTGAGGGGTTGACATAAGTTCGTACAAGCTTTTGTTAAATCCTCACGGATTTAATTATAATGATTATATTTTTATCGGAAGGGGCTACGCCCCTTGCGGGCGGACACATGGGTCCGCCCCTACGGCGGAGATTATAATTTTCCCAATCAAACGGCATTTGCACAAATTAATATTTTATTTCATCGTACATCATTCATCGTACATTGCACATTAATCCGTGCTTACTTAATCGAGAGGGGCTTGATAATAAAATTAAATTGTGATAAAATAAACCGTATCCGCATAACAATAGGAGGTAAGGCTTATATGAAAAACTGTATCGTTATAATTTCGGATTGTGAGTACTGCAATGAGAAGGTTCTTTTTAAGCCCATGATTCATTGGGTTGTTTCCGCCGCCGAAGAGACGGGTGTCGATTATTTCCTTTCATCGGACATATCCTCCTTTGACGATATAAACGGTTATGAAAATGCCGTTATTTTAAGGGGCGACGCTCCTTTTATCGAGAGTAAAACAGTAATTAACGCTTTGAATTTCCATATTGAAAATAAAAACGCCGTTACCGTTATCGAGTCGGAAAGCTCGGAGCTTCACGCCTATTGCATTAATTGTGACGCTTTTTCCGCTTTTTGCCCGAAGGCGGAGGGCTTTGGCGGCATAGCCGAATATGCGGAAAATTTAAGCGGGGAAAAGGGAGCGTACCGTGCCGGCAAAAAGGAGCTTTTGACCGCTCGTACCAAGAAGGAGCTTAACCGTCTCAATGAAACCGCAAGGCGTGATATGCTGGAAAGGCTTTTGGATGAGGGCGTGGAAATTCCCTGCATTGACGGAATTATCGTCTCTCCCGACTGTAAAATAGGCGTAAATACCGTTATCCTGCCAAACACAATAATCTGCGGGAAAACCTCTGTAGGTGAGGACTGCGTTATAGGCCCCAATTCCTATGCGGAAAATGCGGAAATAGGCAGCGGAGTTAAATTTAACAACAGCCAAATAAGAAACGCCAAAATCCTTAACGGCTGCGATATCGGACCCTTCGCTCAAATCCGTCCCGATTCCGTTATCGGCGACAACGTTCATTTGGGCAATTTCACAGAGGTTAAAAATTCCGTTATCGACACGGGCACAAAGGTTTCCCATCTTACCTATGTGGGGGATTCCGATGTGGGCAAAAATGTAAATTTCGGCTGCGGAGTCGTAACGGTGAATTATACGGGCAAGTCAAAGCACAGAACGACTATTAAGGACGGGGCGTTTATCGGCTGCAATACAAACCTTGTGGCTCCCGTAACCGTAGGCGAAAATTCCTACACCGCCGCAGGTTCTACAATAACAGAGGACGTTCCCGACAATTCGCTGGGAATTGCAAGAGAGCGTCAGACAAATAAAATAGACTGGGTAAAAAGAAAACAGCCTTATAAGAAAAAGGTTTGATTTAAACCTTGAGGGATAAAACAATGTCAATTTTCGGAAGAACAAAATCATCGGAAGAGTCTGTGGGCGGCTCTCCCATTGAATATATAATCGCCGGACTGGGCAACCCGGGGAAGGAATACGAGCTTTCCCGCCACAATGCAGGCTTTTTGTGTCTTGATATTCTCTCCAACCGTCTGAATTTCAGAACGGACAGGATGAAGTTTAAATCGCTTTGCGCAGACGTTCAGGTTGCCGGCCATCGGTGCCTTGTTATGCGTCCTCAGACATATATGAACAACAGCGGAGAGGCAATAAAACAGGCGGCGTCATTTTACAAAATCCCGCCCGAAAAATGCATAATCATTTTTGACGATATAGATATTCCTTTCGGCGCTGTCAGAGTTAAAAGAAAAGGCTCTGCGGGAAGCCATAACGGCGTAAAAAGCATAGTTTATCATTTAAACAGCGACAATTTCCCCAGAGTGAAAATCGGAGTCGGCGGCAAGCCCAATCCCGATTACGATTTGAAGGATTACGTTTTGGGAAAATTTAACAAGCACGAGCAGGAGGTTCTGAAGGCGTCCATGGAAAAAGCGTGTGACGCCGCAGAGCTTATTGTTGCGGGGAAAATAGAAAAAGCAATGGAGACCTGCCAGCTGCCGGGAGAAAAACCGGAAGGAAACAAATAAGCGGAAAACTAAATATATCAATAATAATATATTTTTTATCTATCGGATTGTGAGTTCACTTTCCGACGATTGATTGTGGTATTTTGAGAGGTAAAAATTTATGAACTCATTTTCAGCCCTTTTAAGCGGCAACAGCGAATTTAAAGCAATATTGTATGATGTGAGCAAAAACAGAGTTCCCATGGGAGTTTTGGGATTGTCCCTCACTCCCAAGGCGCATTTGATAGACGCTCTTTGGGACAATACCGGCAGGAAAGCGCTCGTCATTATAAACGATGAGGCCTCCGCCGTTAAAATTTGCCATGACCTGTGCGAAATGGGAATGAGAGGGCTTATGTACCCGTCAAGAGATTGGAGCTTTCGTTCGGATGAGAACCGGTCAATGGAGTACGATCGTAAAAGACTGGGCGTTTTGGGACGTATAGCGGAAGACGATTACGATGCCGTTGTCTGCTCCGTTGAGGCGGCAATGCAGTACACAATCCCGAAAAACGTACTGACGGACAAATCCGTTACGCTTGAAAACGGCGGGGAAATTGAGCTTTCAAAGGTAACCTCGGCTCTTTCGGCTGCGGGTTACGTCCGCACGGACATGGTTGAAGGCGAGGGACAGTTTGCGGTCAGAGGATCGATTCTCGATTTCTTTCCGCCGGATTCCGATAATCCCGTAAGAGTGGAATTTTGGGGCGATTCAATCGATTCCATGGCGTACTTTGACATTCTCTCTCAAAGACGGGGAGACAACGCCGAAAAAATAAGAATTACTCCGGCTCAGGAGATAATTGTTGACGGCGATGAGGAATTTGCCGATAAAATTTCCGCCCTTGCAACCTCTCTTAAAGGAAAAAAATCCGATAAAATCAGGGAGAGCCTTTTTGCCGATGCCGATAAGCTGCGTTCTGGAGTCCGTCTCGGATCCTGCGACAGATATTTAAATCTTGTATACGGGCAGCCCGAAACGATTTTCGATTACTGCTCCGACTGTATGCTTTTCGCCTGTGAATCGGGCAATATCAAAGAGCGTGCCGGAAGCGTTATAAAGCTTCTTAACGAGGACATCAAAATGATGTTCGAGGACGGAGTTCTCTGCAAGGGGCTTGACAATTTTTCCATGAAGTGGAACGATGTGGTTTCCGTCTATGAAAAAATGGGCGTTGTCTATCTTGACAACTTCGCAAGGGGAACCTTTGACACTCCCGTAAAGGACCTTGTAACCGTAAACGTCCGCCAAAGCTCCCCGTGGGAGGGATCTCTTAACGTGCTTATGGATGATCTGCGTCCGGACATAAGAGCGGGATATACCGCCATAGTCCTTGCCGGAACGGAAAAGGCTGCGAAAAGTCTTTGCGAGGATTTAAACGACGACGGCTTTAAGTGCAATTACTTTTCAAAAGCGCCGACAGCGTTTATTGAAAATTCGGTCAACATAATTCCCGGCTCCTTAAGCTTCGGTATGGATTATCCCGGGGACAAATTGAAAATCGTCACGTCCGGCAGATACAAGAGCGACGGAGTAAGAAAAGCGTCCGCCGGCAGAAAGCACAAGGACATAAGCTTGGGGCTTCACTCCATAGAGGAGCTGCAAAGGGGAGACTATGTTGTACATTCCCTTCACGGCGTGGGAATATTTGACGGCATTGTCGATATGGAGGTTTCCGGCGTTCACAAGGATTACATAAAGATAAAATATAAGGGTTCGGACGTTCTGTACGTTCCCGTAACTCAGCTTGACCTTGTTTCAAAATACATAGGCCCTCACGAAGACGATGGAAAAACCGTTAAAATCAATAAGCTGGGCGGCAAGGACTGGGAGAGAACGAAAAGCAGAGTCAGAGGCGCCGTAAAGGATATGGCGAAGGAGCTTTTGGAGCTTTACGCCAAACGGCGGAACACTCCCGGATACGCTTTTTCTCCCGATATCGATATGCAGAGCGATTTTGAGAGACGTTTTGAATTTGACGAGACGGACGATCAGCTCAGATGTATCCATGAGATAAAGGAGGACATGGAAAAGCCTTATCCCATGGACAGGCTTTTGTGCGGCGACGTGGGCTTCGGCAAAACGGAGGTGGCTTTAAGGGCGGCTTTCAAGTGCGTGGCGGACGGCAAACAGTGCGCAATTCTCGTTCCCACAACAATCCTCGCCTTGCAGCATTACAGGACGATTCTGCGGCGGTTCGAGGGCTTTCCCATAAGCGTTGACATGCTCTCCCGTTTCCGCAACGCCAAGCAGCAGGAACAAATTATAAAGAGCCTGAAAAACGGTTCCCTTGATATTATCGTCGGCACTCACAGGCTTATTTCAAAGGATGTGGTCTTTCACGATTTGGGGCTTGTGATAATCGATGAGGAGCAGCGTTTCGGCGTGGCGCAAAAGGAAAAATTCAAGTCTCTTTTCCCTTCCGTGGATATTTTAACCCTTTCCGCAACTCCCATTCCCAGGACTCTCAATATGGCGATGACGGGAATAAGAGATATGTCCGTTATCGAGGAGGCGCCCCTTGACCGCTCTCCCGTTCAGACCTACGTTCTTGAGCATGAGCCTGCCGTTATTGCCGAGGCGATGCAGAAGGAGCTGAGAAGAGGCGGACAGATATATTACCTGTACAACAGGATTGACGATATTAACGAGAAGGCGGCGGAAATTCACGAGTATGCCCCCGAGGCAAATATTGCGGTGGCTCACGGGAGAATGGAAGAGGAGGAGCTCAGCGAGGTATGGCGGCAGCTTCTTGAGGGCGAGATTGATATACTTGTCTGCACAACCATTATCGAAACGGGCGTGGATGTTCCCAACGTAAACACCCTTATAATAGAAAACGCCGACAGAATGGGGCTTGCCCAGCTTCACCAGATAAGGGGCAGAGTGGGCAGATCCTCAAGGCGCGCCTTCGCCTATCTGACTTTCAGGCAGAACAAGGAGCTTTCGGAAATTGCGCAGCGCAGACTTTCGGCGATAAGGGAGTATACGGAGTTCGGATCGGGCTTTAAAATTGCAATGAAGGACCTTGAGATAAGGGGAGCGGGGAATATTTTAGGAGCAAAGCAGCATGGACATCTTGAAGCCGTGGGCTATGATATGTATTTGCAGATGCTTTCCGAGGCGGTAAACGAGGAACAAAATAAGGACGTTCCCCATGAGGAGAAAAAGGAGTGCATAGTCGATATCAGAATTGACGCCCATATTCCCGAAAAATATATTGACAGCGTTCCTCAAAGGCTTGCAGTCTACAGGAAAATTGCGGACGTGCGTACAAAAGCGGACGAGTCGGATGTTCTTGACGAGCTTATCGACCGCTACGGAGAGCCTCCCGCAGGAGTAAGAGGGCTTATTACCGTCTCACTTATTCGGAATACGGCGGCGAAAAACGATATTTACGAAATCAGCCAAAACGGGAACTGCCTGCTGCTTTACTGCAACTCCATAGATACGGAAACGGTTAAAAAGCTTGCAAGACCCTTAAGGGGGAGAATACTTGTAAGCGCAGCCGCAAAGCCCTATATTTCCGTAAAAACTCTCCCCGGCGAAAATCCGTTGACCGTACTTACAAAGGTAATGGAGCTGCTGGAAAAGTAAAGTAACCACTGATTAAATCACACCCGACGGCTGATCGAGCGGGCGGCGTATTCGGGTTTTTCAAGATTTAATCGGCGCTTGCTTTGTTATTTATTTCTTGTGACAGACTGTGACAGGGTATGTTAAATTTAATTTTCACTGTCAAAAAACACGGGAGAAAATCCCGATTTTTTGAACATATCGTAAAATTTCAAAGATAATAAAGATATCCTCGAAAAAAGCCCTTGTAAAATCAAAAATCGTGTACTATAATAAGGTCAAACGCAAATAAAATTTACGAAAAGAGTTGACAAAGGTTATGAATTACGGTACACTCACTGAACAAGTAAGCAATAATACCGTTTTTTCCTTGTCAATAATTTGGTAATCACGCATGGCTTTGGGCTTTTGCCTTAAGCTGTGCTTTTTTGTTTGTGGAAATTTTAGGGGGCATTTTCTGTGACAACATTTAAAAGACTTTTGGGCGTAACCTTGTCAATCATCCTTATTTTATCGTCTGTTCCCATTCTCGCTTCTGCGGAATATACATACTATACATCCGATGACGGATACCTGACTTATTATATTAAAGACGGTGAAGCAATAATAAATGACTGTGACACTTCAATCAGCGGAGATTATACAATTCCAAGTACTTTAGGCGGATATCCGGTAACGGCAATAGGCAAGGGAGTATTTCGCGGCTGCACATCCTTGACAAGCGTAACCATCCCCTTCGGCGTGACCTTAATTGGGCAAGCTGCATTTTGTGATTGTACATCTCTTACAAGTATAACCATTTCCAACAGTGTAACATCAATCGGCAGGTATGCATTTTCCGACTGTACATCTCTTACAAGTATAGACATACCCGACAGCGTAAGATCAATAGCATTTTGTGCTTTTCAACGCTGCACTTCACTTAAAAGTGTAACCATTCCTGACAGCGTAACCGCAATCATAGGTTCTACATTTGAATACTGTAAGTCTTTAACAAGCATAGACATACCTGACAGTGTAACCTCAATCGGCGATGAGGCATTTTTTAAATGTACGTCCCTTGAGAGCATAACTATTCCTGACAGCGTAACCTCAATCGGCAGGTGTGCATTTTTTGATACATCTATTGCAAGCGTAACTATACCCGGCAGTGTAACCTCAATAGGTGAACAAGCTTTTGGATATCATTATAGTTACACCTATAAACTTATTGACGGTTTTGCAATTTACGGCTATGACGGTATGGCGGCGGAGACATATGCAAACAACGAAGGTATCACATTTGTATCCTTAGGAGAATACGTTGCCCCTGTACAGACGACAACAAGCGCTGTTTTGGACGAGGACGGCAGTCAATCCGCAGGCTTAGCGGCTGAGGGCGAAAGCCAAACCGCAGACGGCAGCGGCTCAATGGGAACCCTCGGTCATATTCTCATTGCGGCGGTTGTCTTTATGGTTATTCTTGCGGCTGCGGCTGTTGTGATTGTTGTGGTGGTTTCAAAACGCAAAAAGCCTCATTATACGGGTACATACAATCAATAAGCTCAAATACAAATATTTTTGCCGCAGGGGTTATGCTCCTACGGCAATTTTTTAAATCAAAAAAGCTTTGACAAAGAAGTCAATATATGATATTATTAATTTGGATTATCCTAATAACGGGAGGAATACGAAATGAATAAGAGAAAACTTACAGCGGTTATTTCACTTATACTTTGCCTTACCCTTGTATTCGGCAGCGGAATTTCGGCGTCTGCGGCGTCAAGCTCGGCGGAAATTCTTTTGGGCATGCTCAGCGGGGACAGTACCTCGATAAACCTGACAGATGTTTTTACAACATGGCTTGAAAGTGAAATCAACAGCGAAAGCACAATCGATAAATTTGTAAACAACATTAAAAATTATTTCAATGGCACGACTGAGGACGATCCGGACGTTGACGACGACGAAGAGGAGATTGCAGTTATCGACAGCGCAGAGGCGGAGAATATTGCCGAGCTTTTCAACATTACCGTCAATGAGCTGAAAAAGGGTTCGCCCTCCTTTACAAAGACGGAAACCGCAAGCATGGGAACGGAGATCTCAAGCTCTCTTCAAAGCGGCTTGGGAGCTGTCAACGGAATTGTCGCCTCAGTAATAGGCGATACGGATTTGGCTGCGGCTATAATAAACGGTCTTAACAACGACACTCAGGTGACAACAAAGTATCTTACAGGCAATGACGTTATCGAAAATATCCCCGTCAGCGGCAAGGATTACGTTGCCTGCCTTACTGCCGATGATATTAAGGATTACACCATAACCGTTTACAGAAGCGGCGCATATACCATTCATATTGACCTTAAGGACGCAGAGGGAGCCTCCTCTCAGTCCGGATTGGCTCACGTCTTCAACACCACCGACAAGGAGTACGCTACCATTAACCTTTTGGGCGGCAGCGTGAACGTGGGAATGAAATTTAAATATGTGGACAATTACGTTGAGTGTGCCGTGAACCGCAACGGCGAAATAACGAGCTATACTCAAAAAATGGGAATAACCTTTATGTTTGAGCAGGAGGACGGCACCTACTCCACCACAATGCCCTACTTTGACATTGACTTTGAGGAGGAAGGCGTTGTATATGAGATTACCACGGAATTTACGAGCATTGACTTTTCCCTCAGACAAATAGGCGATACGAACAATGACGGAAAGGTAAATTCCACCGATGCGAGAACCATACTCAGAGCCGCTTCAAAGCTTGACTCCTACGAGGAGGAGGACGAGCCTTATTACGATGCCAACTGTGACGGCAATATAACCGTAGCCGATGCCAGAGAGGTGTTGAGAGCGGTTTCAAAGCTCACCACTCTGCCTACTGCATCCGAGGCGTTGGGTCTTACGGAATACGAGATGAGCGAGTCCACTCAAAATCAGATAAACGATCTTCTTGTTCTTATCGTCGCCTATCAAACCGCAAAGGATGAGGCGGAGCAGCGTGAATTGCAGGAGTATTACAACAGCGTTTACGGCGAGTCCTCGGACAGTGACGACAGCTCCGAAACCACAACCGCCGAAGAGCCGACAACCGGCACAATGAGCAATACCGCCGATACGGTTATAGATATTATAACGGATATAGGCGGGTTTATCGGAGGACTGATTAATTAATAATTTATAATTAATAATTCAGACAAAAAAATTAAAAGCTTGTACGCATTAAAATCGGGGGAGTCATTATGAAAAAAATCAAAAACATCATTGCCGTTATAACGTCTGTCGTTATGCTTGCCGTTTCATTTTCCGTATTGTCCTTGACTGCCGCAAGCGAAAATTCAGACGGGGATTATCAAGTCGGGGACATCGTTCAATTCGGCTCTTATCCTCAGTCGTTGGTAACGGATGAAGATACAATAAGCTCTCTTAACGGAATTGACGCCGACTGGGTAGGCTATGGTTACTATTCCGGTACGGGAGATTACGGCTCCATGTCCCAACGCAGCCAAAACAGCGATTATATGTATTACTGCGACGTCACCTTTGAGGGCGTAAAGTACAGGGGTGTGTATTTTTCGGAATACAGACCCTATTATACTTTCAGAGAGGCGGGGGAGGACAATTCCTTAATCGACGACAACGGTTATTCCGCTTTTACCTATTATTGGTTTGAATACGAGCCGCTCAGATGGCTTGTTCTCGATCCGGATGAGGGATTTTTGGTGTGCGTTGACATTATTGACGCTCAAGCCTATCAGAACCTTGTGTACAGAGCGGGCATATGGAGTACGTCAAGCTCAAACACGGCTTCAATAAAATACAGCTACTACACCGATTCCGATTATTCCTTTTACGTCAACAATTACGCCGAAAGCTCAATCAGAGCTTGGCTTAACGATGACTTTTACAACGCAGCTTTTTCCGAGGAGGAGCAGTCGGTAATTTTTGATACAGCCGTTACAAACAGAGCCTGCGATACCTGCTACGCCGAATACGACAGCGAAAACACAAGCGACAAAGTATTCCTCCTCTCCTATGAAGAGGCTTTAAATTCGGATTACGGCTTTTCCGAGGACGGGACGGCGGCGGACTCATCCAAACGCTCCTCGCCTACGGATTACGCCAAAGCTCAGGGAATACATATTTACGGCGATAATGAGGATAATATAAATCCAAACCTTATAGGGAAAAGCTTGACTCTGCTCAGAACCGCAAGCTTTGACTCAAATTATATATGTATGATTTACTATGACGGCTCCGTTGACAACTATATCGGTTATGCTTACGATTGCAGCTTAGGCGTTCGTCCTGCGTTAAAGCTCGATTTGCAAAGCGGCTGCGTTGAGACTCCGACGGAAGAGCAGTCAACGGACGACGCTGCGGAGGAAAGCACAACCGCAAAAGAAGAGGAAACCACCGAAAAGGATGCATCCTCGGAGGACAATAAAAATATTGACTGGTATTCGGACGCTTCACTGCTGACTTATACAATTTCGGACGGCGAGGTGACGATTGAAACCTGTGATACTTCTGTAAGCGGGTATTACGCCATTCCCGATACTATCGAAGGGTATCTCGTAACAAGAGTGGGTGATTACGCTTTCGTGCTTTGCAGTGAGCTGAAGGGCGTAAAAATTCCCGACGGCGTGACATCCATGGGAGCCGGAGTGTTTACCGAGTGCGCCGCTCTTGAAACAGTGGAAATAGCCGGCAGCGTATTGACGGTAGGCGAGTATGCCTTTGACGGCTGTTCGGCTTTAAGCAGGGTTGTACTCGAAGAGGGCGTTGCCGCAATAGGCGACGGAGCCTTTTCGTTCTGCTCCTCCCTTGAAAACATAGATCTGCCGGACAGTCTGACGGTTATCGGAATGTTCGCTTTTGAGGGAACGGCTCTTACAAGCATAACCGTACCCGCCGGCGTAACGTCAATCGGTATATACGCTTTGGGATACGGCTATGACGGAGATTTTACGGCTGTTGACGGTTTTACGGTTTACGGATATGCAGGAACGGCTGCCGAAGCCTATGCAAATGACAACGGCATTATGTTTGCTGCGTTGGAGGAAAATACAACCGCCGAGCCTGCTGCGAATGAGCCGACAACCGCCGAACCTGCCACAAATGAGCCTACAACGGCGGAACCCGTTACAAGCCCTTCAACCACCGAGCCGACAAGCGTAAGCGGCTTAACCGTTTCCGAGGAAATTGCGGTGATTGATGAAGAGGCAAAGCTTATCACGGTTAATCCCAAGGTAAGCGTAAAGGAATTTTGTGAGGCTGCAAGTGAAAATATCGCCGTGATCGATGCCGAGAATAACGAGATGTCCAAGGATGACGTTATCGGAACGGGCTGCAAGGTTCAATTGCTTGCGGACGGTGAAGCTGCGGCGGAATATGAAGTGCTTGTACCGATGGACGTTGACGGAAACGGGAGAATTGCGGCTGCGGACGCCCGTCTTGCGCTGAGAGCATCCGCCAAGCTGGACACGCTTGAGGGCGTGTATTTCACCGCTGCCGATACAGACGGAGATCTTGCCGTAAAGCCCGCCGATGCAAGGGCGATTTTACGCTCTGCCGCCAAATTAAGCTAAATTAAATCAATAAGTAATAAAATATAAGAAAAACAGAGAAAGGGAGCAAAAGCATTGCCGGAAAATAAAGACAATGACATACTGACGGCGGTCGTTCTTGCGCAGCACGGCAACAAAAACGCCTGTCGGGATATTTATGTTTTTTACTTTAAAAAAATATACTTTATTTGCTATGAAATGACAGAAAATCATTCCCTGTCCGTAAATCTCACAAGGGAAATTTTCCTTAAAATGTTTGAAACGGTGGAAAAGCTTGAGGATTACACATTGTTCGAGCAGTGGTTTTATTCCCTTGCCGTCAATATTTGCCGTGAAAGCGTTGAGGATATGAGCGGCGAGCCTTTCGTTTTAAGCGAAAAAACAGAAGCTCTTGCCCGCAAAACGGCAAAAAACGGCGGGGACGAAGGTTTTGAAAACGGAATTATTTCCGTAATCGAGAGCATGATAACCTCTCTGCCCAAAAATATAAGAGTGCTTTTTATCTACAGGTATTTTGCCGGCCTGGACCCTGAAAGAATATCCCTTCTTGAGCATATAACCGAGGAGGAGGCGGAAAACGAGTGTGCCGCTTTGGACGCTCTTATAGTCAAGGAGACGGAGAAAATAAAGGAGCAGGGGCTTGATATTTCGGGCTTTACCGCAAATATGAAAAACACCCTTGACCACATCGCCAACAGAAAAATCGTACCCGTCAGCCTTCACAAGTCGGTGTCGGATGCAATAGGAGTAGACGTAAACCCCTTCGCTCCCTCCCCAAAGGAAAAAGAGGAGATGGAGCAAAACGCCAAGAAAAGCACAAGGACTTCCTCTTCCGATAAAAAAAGCGTAAAAAAAAACTTTTTCACAAAGGCTGATCTGATACTTTTCCTTGTGGTGCTGGCGGCGGGGCTGGCAATTTTCGCGGCTGTGAAATACCGTTCCGACAGTTCTTCCGAAACGACAACCGCAGCAGTATCCGCAACGGCGTCAACTCAGACGGCTTCCGCAGCCGTGTGGAACGGAGCGGCGGACGTAAGCTTTGCGGCAGGAGACGGAACCACGGACTCCCCCTATCAGATTGCCACGGCGGGACAGCTTGCGTATCTTGCCAACCTTGTTAATTCGGGCAATACGGAATACGCTCTTTGCAGCTATATTTTAACTGCCGATATCGTCCTTAACGATACGAGCGATTTCAGCTCATGGTCGGAAACGGCTCCGAAAAACAGCTGGACGCCTATAGGCTACAGTAATTCGGATGACGATCACAGCTATTTTATGGGAAGCTTTAACGGCAACGGACATACCATAAGCGGAATTTACGTTTCATCGGACGGCAATTATCAGGGACTTTTCGGAATTATCCGCAACGGTTCGGTGAAAAATCTCAATATCGAGTACTCCTATATAAGCGGCGGCAGCTATGTGGGCGGAATTGCGGGCTATTACGCATCGGACACGGGCAGCTCCGGAATTGAGCTTTGCGCATTTTCCGGAACAGTCGAAAGCAGCGGCAACAACGCCGGAGGAATTGTGGGCTATGTGCGCTGTGAAGGCGAAAACGCTTCAATCACTTTAAGTCAATGCTGCGCATCGGGAATTGTTGCGGCGGTCAAATATGCCGGAGGAATTGCGGGAGTCAGCGAGTCCGCTTCCGGCAGCATTCTTATTGAAAATTCCTACAGCACCGCATCCGTAACGGCTTCGGGCTCCGCAGCCGGCGGTATTGCAGGCGTTCAAAGAGTGTCGGACGGCAACAGCCAAATCAAATATTGCTGCAACCTTGGAAATATTTCGGGAGAGTCGGACGGCGGAATTGCGGGAGAATGTTCCTGCGTTACGGGATCGGGACTTTCAGAGGTGGCGTATTGCTATTGGCTCGTCAGCTCCGCTTCTGCGGCCTTCAATAACGGCTCGGATGATGAGGACAGACTGTTGAGCGTGGGAGTGGAAGCCCTTGAGGAATACGAGATGAGGGAAGAAAAATATATGCCCGAGCTTGATTTTACAAAAATATGGGAAATCGACAGCGGCGGCGATTATCCCTATCCCACCCTTCAGGATATGAATTTCGGAGATTGACGGTCTTATGTGTGAGGATTATGGGGATTTTTAAAATTATCCTCGGCTATTGACATAAACCGCAATTTAAAATATAATAAAGATATATTTTCATAGGCGAAGTACCTTATCGGCGGCTTTGCGGATTTTGAAATCGGAGTGATGATATGAAATCGGCATCATTGAAAAAATTGCTGACTGTTTTATTTTCTTTTACGGCATTTTTTGCATTATTTGTGATAACCGCATACGCCGATGATTACGGCGATTTTACCTATTCTCTCGTAGAGCCTGAGGACGGGGAGGACTTTGAGTCCTACAATGAGATTGACGGTTATTCCACAGATGACGAAACGCCTGCGACGGTTGTGGAAATCCCATCCGAAATAGAGGACGCTGCGGTTACCGTAATAAGCGCATCCGCTTTTGCATGGAACGGAACGGTTGAGGAGTTTATCATTCCCGATACGGTTACAACAATCGAGGACGGAGCCTTTTATAACTGTACGGCTTTGAAGGTGGTCGTTATTCCCGACTCTGTAACCTACATAGGGGACTCGGCTTTTCAGAACTGCACTTCCCTTGAATACGTGATTATCGGGGACGGCGTTATAACTGTAGGGGACGTTGCCTTTAAGGGCTGTTCTTCACTTGCTGCCGTTGGCTTGGGAAGCTCCGTTCAAACAATAGGAAACGGTGCATTTTACGACTGCGCCGCTCTTACAGAGATTTTTATTCCTTCATCCGTTACGAGCATAGGCTCTTTTGCTTTGGGATATACCCAGGAGGACGATGAGGAAAAGGCGTTGGATATGACGTTTTATACGGAGGATACCGTTGCGGTGTTGGAGAGCTATATAAGCGGTACGTCCTTCGGAAGCCTTTCCATTGCCGGCTGCGGTGACGATCATACGCCGGAGTGGGTTCTTGTCAGAGCTGCCACAGAGGAGTACACCGGACTTGAAATAGGAATTTGCTCCGTATGCAAACAGTTGCTTATGCGGGATAATAATGAAATATCGGAAGTGTATGAGGACGACTCTGCGCTTTATACGCTTATAGTCGCTGTTATCATTGTGGTTATTCTCGTTGTCTGGATTGTTATCTACATAAAAAGATCCAAAAAGAGAAGAGAAAAAGCCATAGAGGATTATAAAGCCGGCAGACCTCTTGACAGCGAAGAGGAGCGAAAGGCTCAGGAGAAAAAGGAAAAAGCCAAGGAAGGCAAAAAGAAGGCTAAGCAAGAAAAAAGGCTTGAAAAGGAAAAGGAAATCCAAGGCTGAACGATAAAATTTGAATTTCAAAACGGTCGGGAGAAATCTCGGCTGTTTTTCATTGCCGTTTTTTGTTGACGGTTTAAAAAATGTGTGGTATACTGAAAAAAGTTAATGTGATTTAATCGGTAAATTTAAAGGGGTTTTCGCAATGATGGTGTCAACCAAAGGAAGATATGCTCTGCGTGTTATGATAGATCTTGCTCAATGCGGCGGGGACAGACTCGTTCCGCTTATGGATATTTCCCAAAGACAGGGCATATCCGAAAAATATCTTGAGGGGATTATGTCGTCCCTGAGCAAGGAAGGGCTTGTTTATGCGGCAAGAGGCGCTCACGGCGGGTATCGGCTTGTGAAAACGCCCGATGAATACAGCATTTTCAGCATTTTAAAAACCACGGAGAAAACTCTTGCTCCCGTCGCCTGCCTTGACTGCGGCAATGAGTGCAGCCGAGCCGCAGAATGTAAAACTCTTCCCATGTGGAAAAGGCTTGACGATGTGGTCAGAGAATACCTTGAAAGCGTCAGCCTGGGCGATTTGGTTGAAAACAGGATAAGATAATTGAAATTGATTTGCGGTGATTTGCGATGAAAAAAGTTATGCTTGTGTTCGGCACAAGACCCGAGGCGATAAAAATGTGTCCTCTCGTCCTTGAGCTGAAAAAAAGAGAAAATACTCAAACCGTGGTGTGTGTGTCGGGACAGCACCGTCAAATGCTGGACAGCGTTCTTGAAACCTTCGGAGTGAAGCCCGATTATGACTTGTCCGTAATGAAGGACAGACAGACGCTTTTTGACATTACCTCAAGCATTTTACAGGGAATAAAAGGCGTTCTTGAAAAGGAAAAGCCCGACGTTGCGCTTGTCCACGGCGATACGTCAACCACCTTCGCCACGGCGTTGGCTTGCTTTTATATGCAAATTCCCGTGGGACACGTTGAGGCGGGACTGAGAACCTACAATATTTACTCACCGTATCCCGAGGAATTTAACCGTCAGGCGGTAAGCATAATCTCTCGGTATAATTTCGCCCCAACCGATTTGGCAAGGGACAACCTGATAAAAGAGGGAAAGAACCCCGACAGCGTTTATGTTACGGGAAATACCGCCATAGACGCTCTTAAAACCACCGTAAAACAGGATTATTCCCACCCTGAGCTTGATTGGGCGCAGGACTCAAGGCTTATTATGCTGACAGCCCACAGGCGTGAAAATCTGGGCGAGCCTATGCGCCATATGTTCGGAGCGATAAAGAGAATTATCGATGAGACGCTCGATATAAAGGTTATTTACCCGATACATCTCAATCCCGTTGTCAGGGAGACTGCAAGGGAGGTTTTCGGGGACGACGGCAGAATACATATTATCGAGCCTCTTGATGTTCTCGATTTTCATAATTTCCTCGCAAGGTCCTATCTGATACTTACGGACAGCGGAGGAGTGCAGGAGGAAGCGCCCTCTTTGGGCAAGCCCGTGCTTGTAATGCGGGACACTACGGAACGCCCCGAGGGAATAAAGGCGGGAACGCTGAAGCTTGTGGGAACGGACGAGGAGGTTATCTATAAGGCGTTTAAGCTGCTGCTGGAGGATAAGGAGGAGTACGGAAAAATGAGCCGCGCGTCCAATCCCTACGGCGACGGCAACGCCTCACGGAGAATTGCGGATATCCTTTGCGGCACGGAGTAGCAATTAGCAATGTACAATGTACGATGTACAATGTACAATGAATATGACTTTAATTTGTGCATACCCGTTGGAAATTAATAATGAATAATTAATAATTAATAATTTCGGAAGCCCTGACGGGCTTGCTTCGCTCACTAACGCTCACTCTAATAAAAATTAAAGTCCTATCAATCAAGCTTAAAGCGTACAAGCTTTAAATTTTATTTATTATAATCGGGTGCGGGTGTCCCGCCATCAATTATTAATTATTAATTAAAAACTTGTTAAAGTACACAGATTAAAGTATTTAATCAAACTCAATGAATTGTACAAATCAGCACATAGGTAAGTGATTTGTGTCAGGAGATAGGTAAGTCGGTA
>JAJQGK010000085.1 GCA_021200555.1 Clostridiales bacterium
TCTTCGTCTTCGTCTTCTTCATCGTCCCCGTCATCAGCCAAAATTTGCTGAGCCTTTATAAATTTCTCATATTCGGACTCTTTTTTGACTGTTTCAGCTTCGGAGGAATCCTCCGCCGTATCGGGTTCGCCGGGAGTTTCTTCGGCATTATCCGCCAAAGGATTAAGATCTTTTTCGTCCATAGAAGCACCTTCCGTTTCCATATATCTGCAGGCAGAATACCGTTTAAGAGAAAAATTATCTATCGGTATTCTCCTGTTTTCAACATAACAAAACAATTATACTACATTTATCAAAATGATACAATAGCAATTTAAAAAAAATTCAGCCCAAATGTATTTTCGGATATTTTACATGATTTAGCTTAAAACAGACTTAATCAAGCCCACCGACTCATAGTACATTTATCCCCGCCATTGTGTGAAGTGTGGAGTCTCTTGAGTGTGGAGTGTGGAGTGTGGAGTGTGGAGTGAATGGTGGGGTAAACCCCACACCCCATTATAAAATGTACGATGTACAATGTACAATGAATGAAAGGGCAAGCCCTTTAACCCATTATAAACAAAATTAATAGCTTGTACGTATTAAGCTCGATTGTTAAGATTTTAAATTTCATTAGAGCGAATGAAATGAGCGGAATAAGCCGCTTGCGGCTTCCGAAACTCCACACTCCACACTTCACACTCCACACTAAACAAGGTGTACAGAAACTAAAAATTCTCAAAAGGCTTACGGAGAATAGAGCATTGCTAATTGCTCATTGCTCATTGCTAATTGTTCCGACCAATTCCTTTTTCGCCATAAACTCCCGTATCTGCTCCTTGACTTCGCCGTCAATTTTATAGAAGAACACGGGAATGCAGCTTAAGAATGTGCATATTCCGGGAATCAGCCAATAAGCCGATATTACAACGTTCTGCATATGTACGGTAATATCCGCAGAGGTCATTGTACCCACATAGCCGGAAAGTCCCACGATGAACACGCCCGCAAAAACTGAGAAAGCGTTTGAGAGCTTTACTCCCAGGCTGAGAACCGCATATTGAACGCCTTCGGAGCGTCTGCCGGTGGTCATTTCCGTGTAATCCACCGTATCGCTGAGCATAATCATGGGAGTGTAGCCGTGTGTGCCGAACATAAAGCCGATAAAGAACTGCATTATGATAAGAGCGGGAACAGTGCGGAAAATATCCCCCGCAAAAACATAAAGGCAGAAGAAAAGCACGCTGACCGCCGCTCCGTAAATTCCGAAAACGAGGTATGTTTTTTTGGTGCCTAATTTTTTGTTGACAACGGGAGCCAAAACAATTGAAATCATAGAGGTAATACCGCTGCCTATGCCTAAAAGCACGGACAGATTTTCACCTGCCAGCTCAATGGAAATTGAACCTATATTAATGGAAACCTCTTTCATCAGAACGGCTGAGGCTTGGATTGCGATATTCATGGCGATATTTCTGCCGAAGCCCAAAATATAAACAAGGAAAGTCAAAAGCAGCATTTTGTTGTTTTTAAGCTCCGTGAACATTGCCTTAAAGGTTGCGTCGTTGGGCTTTGAGGGCACAACCTCTTTTGAGGTTTTAAGCATTGCCCCAACAAGAACGATTGACAGCACGCTGATAAAGCCCGCCGTAATAAGGTATTCCTTTGTGCCTATGGTAGCCGATCCCGTAAGAATGCACACCACCGGGATAATAACTGTCGGAGCAGCCACGGCTATTGACTTCATTGTATTTGAAATGCCGGCCGCCACGCTTTTTTCATCGGAGTCCGGACTCAAAAGAGCAAGCATTCCCTGACTGGGAATATCCGCAAAGGACATGGCGATATTCCAAAGTATAGATGTGAGGGTTATGTAGCCGTACTTTAAAATATCGTTGGGGAAATTTATTTTAATGAACATAAGAGTTGTGAGAATTGCAAAGGGAAGTATGCTCATTGCCACAAAGGGCTTCATTTTTCCCGACTTGAAATTGCTGCGGTCGATAATGGAGCCTATAATCGGATCGGAAAAAGAGCTTATAACCTTCGCCACCAAAATTATCACTGCGCATATTGTCAAATCGGCGCTGAGAATGCTTGTGTAAAATTGGGACTGATAGCTGTTAAGCATACCGATAAGCATCTGTATGCCAAAAATTCCCAGCCCGTAGCAAAGAGCGCCCTTGAACGTCAGGATTTTGTTCACGTTTTTCTTTTCTTTTTGTTTTGCCAAAAGTACCACCTCTTATTTTTATCGGATAACAGCCCAATAACCGTTATCCTTATATTTCCTTTTACATGGATTTCAATAAATTCAATTTTTACTCCGCAAATAAAGCGAACCGAATATTGCGGATTTACTCGTTTATCCACTGCTCCGCCTTGCATTTAAGGTCTTCAAAAGCGGAAATATACTCGTTTTTCAGCTCGTGTATAAGGGATAAGGACTGTTCGCTGCTGTAGGTATGAGTAAGGAGGTTTCTTGCATTCAGCAGCTCCAGCCACAAAGCCTCATCGTCTATCATACCGCATTGATAAGCCGTTTTAATAATCGCTCTCGGAGATCCGATTTTTTCCTCAAACCGTCCGTGCATTTCCAAAAGCTCCTTCATCATCTTCCATGACTGCTCAAAGCAAATGGCAAAAAGCCAAACAATTCCCGTTTGCTCCACAACCGTATACGGCTCATCCAGCACTGCGCCCTCTTTCAAGTTCGCAAGAGCCTTGCAAAAGTTATCGTACTTTTTCATAAATAACGATACCGTCCCTTTCGATTTCCCGCAGCAGTTCCTCGTTTTTTGTTTTGTTTATGTCAACCACGTCAAACATAAGCAGGGTATAAGCGTAATCCTCCAAGTCAAAGTAAAACGCCGCAGAATCGCCGCCTTGTACCGCAAGATCAATATCGCTGCGTTCCGAATTTGTTCCTTTGGCTCTCGACCCGAAAAGTATTACTTTTTCAATGCCGTTCTTCTCTGCAAAACGGCAAATATCGTCCCGCACCCTGTCGGGCAAATCGTATTTCATATTAACCCTCCCGTGACGCTGACAAATGTAGGATAATTTTTTGACACAATGCACAGCATAGGACATTCCCGAGTATTTTCGCAATTTAAAATAGCCCACCGTAGGGGCGGACCCATGTGTCCGCCCGCAAAGGGCGTTAGCCCTTTCCGATAAAAAATATAATCATTTAATTAAATCCGTAAGGATTTAACATAAGCTTGTACAAACATTGGTCAAACCCGTTGGGTTTGATTACG
>JAJQGK010000040.1 GCA_021200555.1 Clostridiales bacterium
CGCAGACAGAGCCGGGCACCGCAAGAGGGCAAAACACATGGGTCCGCCCCTACGGTGCTTGGCGACACACGGAGTCCGCCCCTACGGCGGGCTATTTTCAATTTGTGCAGAAATTAAAAATTTTCCCGAAGCTTGCAGATAGAATAAATCTGAAAAAAAGAGCGGGCTCCGTCAGAACCCGCCGTTAAATCTTACTTGTATTTGCGTTTGCGAGCAGCCTCGGATTTCTTCTTTCTTGCGACAGAAGGCTTCTCGTAGTGCTCTCTCTTACGGACTTCCTGAATTATTCCGTCGCGTGAAGTCTGACGCTTGAAGCGTCTGAGAGCGCTGTCCAAGGATTCATTTTCTTTAACTTTGATCTGGCTCATTATATTCCCTCCCTCCGCATTGACCGCAGGGGCTATTATCATTTTCTTGCGTGATTCTCGTATCAATATCAATTGACGCTTAAATATTATACATTAATGTTGAATTTATGTCAATAGATTTTTTTGTAATTTGTCGTTTTTTAAGTCCGAAAGCCGCAGAAACCGCGCTAAACCGCCTGCGAAAAATTCAATTTGCATTGACAATAAAACTTAAACAGGATATACTGTACAGGCGGGAAGTTCATAAGCAGGTAACGCTTGTACGGCTGTTTTATGAAATAAACAACCGCTTGTAAAAAAGCAGCTGTCGTAACCGGGTTTGTATGCAATATCGGATAATATCCTTTTTCTATTATATATTAATATATATCAAAAGTCAATACCCAAGGAGGAGATTTTATGGCGGAAAGCAAATACGAAGAGCTGAGGGAAAAATATCCCGAGTTTATATATAAATCCTATTCTCTGCAATATCGGGAGGGGGAAATTCTGATTTCCTATTCTTTTGAAATTCCCGGTCTTGCTTCCTTTAATCCCTCAACAAAAATCAGCACGGAAAATTTAAAGCTTGTAAACGGTTTCAATTCCGAAACGGGAAGAAAAATCATATTTTACCTTGGAATGGTTGAGGCGGTAAGCTATCTGAAATGTGCCTGCTGTCCCGTTATGAGGGTTGAATGCGGTTATCTTTCCGAAAAAGAAAAAAGCTGGTGGAAAAAGCTGTATTTCGGAGGCTTGGGGGAGTTTTTCTACAGAAACGGAATAAATGCTGATTTTGAGACTTTTCTCACTATCGAGGCAGAGGGCGTGAAAATCGACGCAAAGGGCGAGGAGATAAATATTTCCGAAAGGGCGCTGGTGCCCATAGGCGGAGGAAAGGATTCCGCCGTTACTGCGGAGCTTGTAAAAAAATGCTGCGGGGATATTTTGTTTTTTACCGTAAACTCTCAGCAGGCGAGAACCGATACGGTGCTGGCGGCGGGCTTCGGCGAGGACAGCATTGTCAAGACTCAAAGAACCATAGACTCCCGACTTTTGGAGCTTAACAAACAGGGCTTTTTAAACGGTCATACGCCTTTTTCGGCTATTGTGGCGTTTTTGTCCCTTTACTGCGGGTATATTACAGGCTCGGCTTATATCGTGCTGTCCAACGAGTCCAGCGCAAACGAGTCCAACATAAAGGGCCTGAGCGTGAACCACCAATACTCAAAATCCTATGAGTTTGAAAGGGATTTTTCGGAATATGTAAGGGAAAATATTCTTGAGGGAATTGATTATTTCAGCATTTTACGCCCCTTTAACGAGCTTCAGATTGCAAAGGAATTTTGCTCTTACCCAAAATATCTGCACAAATTCAGAAGCTGCAACGCAGGGAGCAAGGAAAACAAATGGTGCTGCAATTGTCCGAAATGTCTGTTTGTTTTCGGTATTTTGTCGGCGTTTACGGACACGGAGGAGCTGACGGAGGTATTCGGCGAAAATCTTTTTGAAAAGGAAGAAATGCTTGAGGATTTCCGAGGGCTTGTGGGCTTGTCTCCCGTAAAGCCCTTTGAGTGCGTGGGAACCGCTGAGGAAATTCGCTTCGCTTTGTCGGCTGCAATCGCAAAATACAGGCAGCGGGGCAAGGAGCTGCCGCCGCTTTTAAGGGAGTTTGAGGAAAATTTCAATACGGAGGAAATTTTGAAATCGCCCGTTTTGTCGGAGTTTAATAATGAACACGGTATTCCGGAAAAATTTATGCCGGCTGTAAAGGAGATGTACGGTTATGTCAGCGGAAAATCTGATTGAGTATATAAAGGACAAAAAAATATTGATTTTGGGCTTCGGCAGAGAAGGAAAATCAACGTACAATTTTATAAGGAAGCATCTGCCCGAAAAGCCCCTGACCGTAGGCGATAAAAACGGCGTCGAGATAAACGATGAAAACGTAACCCTTGACTGCGGAGAGGACTATTTAAAGCATTTGGACAGGTATGACATTGTTGTGAAAAGTCCGGGAATACCCTTTATCGGCGTGTCCTATCCCGATACGACGGAAATAACCTGCCAGACGGATCTTTTCCTCCGTTTTGCGGACTGCAAAATGATAGGAGTAACCGGCACAAAGGGCAAAACCACCACTTCAACTCTTATATATGAAATGCTTAAGGCGGGCGGTGCTGACGCTTATCTTATGGGTAACGTGGGAGTACCGGTGCTTGAGAGTATGGAATTAGGCGGGGACTCCGCAGCCGTAATAGAGCTGTCATCACATCAGCTTGAATTTACGAGAAAATCACCTCATATCGCAGTTCTGACAAATGTTTACGAGGAGCATTTGGATCACTACGAGGAGGGCTTTAAGGGCTATGTAAACGCCAAGCTCAACATAGTGAAAAACCAAGGGGAGGACGATTATTTCATTTACAACGGTGTTCAGGGAATAGAGAAGTACACGGACGAGAGCAAAATAAAATCACAAAAGATTAAGGTTTGCCCGGAGGGCGATGAATTTGTACGCAGCCTTTTCGGCATTAACAAGCACCTGAAGGGAACGCACAACAACCATGATATCGCCTTTGCGGCGGCTGCGGCAAAATGCTTCGGCGTGTCGGAAAAAGCCGTAAGGGCTGCCGTGGAGAATTTTAAGGGCATACCAAACAGAATGGAGTATTTCGGCACCTTCGGCGGTGTAGAGTACTATAACGACGCCATTGCAACCATACCCGAGGCTGCCATGCGTGCGGTTGAGGCCTTGGGAAATGTGGGAACGCTGATAATAGGCGGACTTGACAGGGGAATTGATTACAGCGGCTTTGTAAAGGCCTTGGCGAAAACGGATATTGACAATATCTGTCTCTTATAAGCATCTC
>JAJQGK010000122.1 GCA_021200555.1 Clostridiales bacterium
TTTGTTCCTTGTCTTGCAAAAAATTCGTGAAGCTCGTCGCACTCGATTTAATCAGCGCTTACTTAAGCTTTTTCGATATATACGATTTTATTTGAGAAAAATTTCAAAAAAATCGGAATTTACTCTTGACAAATGGAAAAGTTAGTATTATATTAATAATGATGTTAGCACTCAGACATTTAGAGTGCTAATAAATGAGGTTAGGTTATGGAGCTTTCAGAAAGAAAAAAGAAAATACTTGCCTCCGTTGTAGAGAGATATATCTTGACAGGGGAGCCTGTGGGTTCAAAAGTTCTCTGCGGAAGCCTTTCCGTTTCCTCTGCCACAGTCCGAAATGAAATGGCGGATCTTTCAGAAATGGGCTTGCTTGAGCAGCCTCATACCTCTGCCGGCAGAATACCTTCTCATAGGGGTATTCGTTATTATATCGATAATCTTATGACAAGGTATGCAATTAATAATTTCGACAGATTTACCATTGAGAGCAAATTCGGAAATGCTGCCGGTGAGCCGGAGGAAATACTCAGTCGTGCTATGACCGTATTGTCGGATATGACCGGTCTTGCTGCCGTTTCCTCCACTCCCTATGACCCAAACGCCGTCATAAGGCGTGTGGAGCTTGTTCCTTTAAGCAGCCGGACGGTTTTGATTGTGCTCCTTGTTTCCACGGGAGTAATAAAAAACCGCATTTGCAGATGTGAGAGCGATGTGAACATTGAAATTGCCGAGCTTTTTTATAATATTGCCGGCGCGCATTTTATCAATCACAGAGCCGACGAATTGACTGTTCCGAAAATACAGTCCCTTGCGGCGTCTTTGGGGGATAGAGCGCTTACAATGACGCCCTTGCTTGTGACTCTTTCCGAGCTTGCTCATGATGCTTCAAAACGGGATGTGCTGGTTGACGGAAAAGTAAAGCTTTTATCCTACAAGGAACTTGAGGGCGATATGTACGAGCTTCTTGATTTTCTGAAAAAACCGCAGTTTTTATCGGAAATTATCGATTCCGGAAGTGATAAGCTCTGCGTAAGCATCGGCAGGGAAAATATGAACCGCTGCTTTGAAAATGCCAGCATCGTTTCATACAAATATACTGTAGGCGGAAAGAATGTGGGTTCAATAGGTGTTATCGGTCCGGTCAGAATGGATTATACTCGTATTATCCCAAATATAGCCTTTACAAGCGAAAAAGTAGGACAGATTTTGTCCGAAGCCATTGATAAGTGAGGTGCAAAAAATGGATATAAATGAAGAAAAAGTAAATAATGAAAAAGCAGTCGACGAAGCAGATTGCGGAAAAACGGATACAAAGGAAAATTCTGCTGATGACAATTCGACAGATGCAAAAATTGATACCGAGGAAAACAAAGAAAAGTCTGCAAAAAAGGATAAAAAGAGCGATAAAAAATCAGATGAGATTAAGAAGCTCAAAGACGAGTATGCCGCTTTGAACGACAGATATATGCGTACTCTTGCGGAATATGACAATTTCAGGAAACGCACGCAAAAGGATCTTGACTCCAGAGCCTCTAATGCAAAGATCGGCGTTCTTGAGAAAATCCTTCCCGTTGTGGACAATTTTGAAAGAGCCGCTTTCAATTCGGATGCGGATTTCGATAACTACAAAAAGGGAATTGAAATGACAGTCAAGCAGCTTCTCGAAATCCTTTCATCGTTGGGAGTTGAAAGCTTCGGTGAAAAGGGTGATGCTTTCGATCCGAATATTCATAACGCCGTTATGCATGTGGAAGACGAAAATGCCGGCGAAAATGAAGTCGTTGACATTTTTATGAAAGGGTATAAAATAGGGGATAAAATCATACGCCCCGCCACGGTTAAAGTTGCCAATTAAAAATTTTTAATCTTATAAATTACTATCTTAAAAGGAGAAATAGATATGTCAAAAGTTATAGGTATAGACTTAGGAACAACAAATTCATGCGTAGCCGTTATTGAGGGCGGCGAGCCTGTGGTTATCGCCAATGCGGAGGGTGCAAGAACTACTCCCTCTGTAGTTGCATTCGGCAAAAACGGCGAGAGAATGGTAGGTCAGGTTGCAAAAAGACAGGCTATCACAAATCCGGATCATACGGTATCTTCAATCAAACGTCAAATGGGCAGCGATTATCATGTAAAAATCGATGATAAATCTTATACTCCCCAGCAAATTTCCGCTATGATATTGCAGAAGCTGAAATCAGACGCCGAATCCTATTTGGGCGGTTCTGTTACAGAGGCTGTAATTACAGTTCCCGCTTACTTCACAGACTCACAGAGACAGGCGACAAAGGACGCAGGTAAAATTGCCGGTCTTGAGGTTAAAAGGATTATTAACGAACCTACTGCTGCCGCTCTTGCATACGGTATAGACAAGGAAAGCGACCAAAAGGTAATGGTTTACGATTTAGGCGGCGGTACTTTCGATGTTTCGATTATTGAAATGGGTGACGGCGTTCAGGAGGTTCTTGCCACTGCCGGTAACAACCGTTTGGGCGGCGATGACTTCGATCAGAGGATTATCAATTGGCTTGCTGATGACTTTAAAATGAAAGAGGGCATAGACCTTCGCGGCGATAAAATGGCAATGCAGCGTTTAAAAGAAGCTGCCGAAAAAGCCAAAATTGAGCTTTCCGGAATTACCACAGCTCAGATAAGCCTTCCCTTTATTACTGCCGACGCTACCGGTACGAAGCACCTTGAAGCAACTCTTACAAGAGCGAAATTCAATGAGCTTACAGCAGATCTTGTTGAGGCTACTATGGGCCCCGTTCGCCAGGCAATCTCAGACTCCGGTCTTAAGGTTTCCGAAATCGATAAGGTGCTTATGGTTGGCGGCTCATCGAGAATACCCGCCGTTCAGGATGCAATCAAATCCTTCACAGGCAAGGAACCCTTCAAGGGTATAAATCCCGATGAGTGCGTAGCTATCGGTGCAGCCCTTCAGGCAGGCGTTATGGGCGGCGAAGTTAAGGGATTGCTTCTGCTTGACGTTACTCCTCTTTCACTTGGCATTGAAACTCTCGGCGGAGTTTGTACAAAGATAATCGACAGAAACACCACCATTCCCACAAAGAAGAGCCAGGTCTTCTCCACCGCTGCCGATAACCAGACCTCAGTTGAGGTTCATGTTCTCCAGGGCGAGAGAGAATTTGCCCGTGACAATAAAACTTTGGGCAATTTCCATCTTGACGGTATTCTTCCCGCAAGAAGAGGCGTTCCTCAGATCGAGGTTACCTTTGATATAGATGCAAACGGCATTGTCCATGTTTCCGCTAAGGATTTGGGTACAGGCAAGGAACAATCCATCTCTATTACTTCCTCTACAAATATGTCTAAAGAGGATATTGAAAAGGCTGTTAATGAGGCCGCTCAATATGCCGAAGAGGATAAGAGACGCAAGGAGGATATGGAAACGAGAAATTCCGCCGACCAGATGGTTTATGAGTGCGAAAAAATTATAAATGAGAACGGCGATAAATTCTCGGATGATGAGAAAAACTCAATTAACACAAAAATTGACGCTCTTAAGGAAGCTCTCAAAGGCGAAGATATGAACCTTATTAAGCAGAGACAAGATGAACTTCAGAAGGATTTTTATGCTCTCTCCGAAAAGCTTTACAAGGCTGCTCAGGAAGCTCAAGGTGCACAAGGCGCTCAAGGCTATGATCCCAACAGCGGAGCGGGCTTTGATCCCAATAGCGGAGCGGGCTTTGATCCCAATCAGGGCGGAAATACGGGCTCAGACGGCTATTATGACGCTCCCTTTACCGATGTTGATGAATAATATATAAGTAACTGCTGATTTAATCAGCGTTTACTTCACTTAAAACGGCATAACCCTGTCTTAACGGCAGGGATATGTCTGTATATGGTTCAGAGAGGAAAATTCTCATATGGCAGAAAAAAGAGATTATTACGAGGTATTGGGCGTAGATAAAAACGCCTCAGAGGATGAAATAAAGAAAGCGTACAGGCAGAAAGCAAAGCAGTATCACCCGGATTTGCATCCCGGAGATAAGGACGCCGAGGCAAAATTTAAAGAGGCTAACGAGGCCTATGAGGTTTTGTCGGATGCCGATAAAAAGGCAAAATATGACCGATACGGTCATGCGGGTGTGGATCCCAACTTTGGCGCAGGCGGTGCCGGAGGAGCCGGATTCGGAGGAATGGATTTTGATTTAGGAGATATTTTTTCTTCATTTTTCGGCGGCGGGTTCGGCGGAAATACTCGCCGTGACAATCCTAACGCACCTCAACGGGGAAGCGATATCCAAGTGGGCGTTACTGTCTCCTTTGAAGAAGCCGCCAAAGGCTGCAAACGCACAATAGATATTCATAGAATTGAAGTCTGTGACGAATGCAGCGGAACGGGCGCAGCAAAGGGTACTACCACCAGAACTTGTCCCGACTGCAACGGCAGAGGTCAGGTGAATACCCAGCAGAGAACGGCTTTCGGAGTCATTCAATCCTCAAGACCTTGTTCAAGGTGCGGCGGAAAAGGTACGATAATTCCCACACCCTGTCCCAAATGTAAAGGCAACGGACGAATCAGAAGACCCGTTAAGGTTGACGTTAATATTCCCGCCGGCATTGACGACGGTCAGATGTTCAGCTTAAGAGGTCAGGGAAACAGGGGAGCCAACGGAGGCCCGTCAGGCGATTTGCGTGTAGGCGTAAACGTTAGACCCCACCCGTTCTTTGAGCGTGACGGTTGCGATGTTTGGTGCGAGGTTACAGTGTCCTTTGCGCAGGCTGCCTTGGGCGATGAGCTGCTTGTTCCGACTCTTGACGGAAAAGTCAAGTATACTATTCCGCCCGGAACACAGCCCGGAGATGTTTTTAAGCTTAAGGATAGAGGTATCCAAAACATAAACGGCAGAGGAAGAGGCAATCAGCTTGTAAGAATTGTTGTTGAGGTCCCGAAAAAGCTTACACAGAGACAAAAAGAATTGATAAGAGAACTTAACAGCGAATTAGGCGGAAAATCTCCCTTTACTTCAACTCCCGCAAGCGGATCAAACTCCGATGACGGCGATGAGAAAAAAGGCTTTTTCAAAAAGAAAAAGTAAACAATAAAATACAAATAGCAAAGGATGCGGAAAATTTATTCTGCATCCTTTTTAACTAAGTATGGGTTATTTGCTTTTCAGCTTTCGTCTTGTTCTGTTAAGATGTCTTTCAAAGTAGCCTTCGTTAATAAATTCCGCAAGAACATATTGATCAAGCACCGGAACCGTTGATGAGTAAAACCCCAGTTTTTTTTCGTATTCATAGGATAAATGCTCGGGTAAAATCATATATCCCATACGCATTGATGGCGCGAGTGTTTTTGAAAATGTGTTTATGTAAATTACCGAGTCGTTTTTGTCCATGGAATAAATCGTTTCTACAGGCTTTGAATTTACGGCAAATTCGGATGCAAAATCATCTTCAATTACAATCCCTCCGGTTCTCTCCGCCCAAGAAAGGTATTCAAACCTTTTTTTTGCAGGGGCGGTAATTCCCGTTGGGTAGCTGTGAAAGGGCGTAACATGGATTACGGATGCGTTGGTGTTGATAAGCTCGTTTGAGTCTATTCCGTATCTGTCCATGGAGAGAAGACGGCAGACAGCGCCGTTTGACTCGTAAACCTTTTCTATTTTATCATACGACGGATTTTCAAGACCGTAAATTATATCACGGCCCAAAAGCTGAACTATCATACCGTAAAGATATTCCGCTCCGGAGCCTACAACAATCCTGTCTGCGGGAACGGACATTCCCCTGTACCGCAAAAGATACCCAGATATAGCGTTTCTAAGCACTGCGCAGCCGTTATGAGGAGGCTTCATAAGCAGCCTTTCTCCGTATTCGGGGAGGGTTTTTCTCACTATTTTTGAGTATGCGGAAAACGGGAAATCAAACTCCGGCTCAAAATCGGCGTCAAAGTCAGTTTCGGAATTTTCAAACTCATCTTTTGAAGAGTTTCTTTCTCCTGACGGCGGCATTCCGTTCAGATTGCTTACGTAGTATCCGCTTCTCTCTTTGGCGTAAATATATCCTTCGTCAATCAAAAGCCTGTAGGCGTATTCAATGGTTATGACGCTTGTTCCCAAATGCTCGGCAAATGACCGCTTTGAGGGCAGCTTTTCGTCCTTTGAAAGCCGCCCCGAAGCAATGTCATTCCGTATCATTTTGTAAAGATATATGTATATAGGTTCGTCTTTTCGGTTTGATAAGTTGTATGTAAGCACCGCCCTCACATCCTTTTAACAAATTTACAAATTGATTATATATTATAATTCACGTAAATTCAATTAAAAATCTTGCGAAAACTCGGCTTTTAAAAGGTCGGCAACACAGCTGCTACTGACTTAATCAATCTCATGCAGTTAAGAATAAGTCATACAATGCAAATGATGTTCCTCCTGCTGTTTCCTTATTGTCTTTTACCAGAACAGTGAGCTCCTGTACATCAGAAACATCAAACGAAAAATCAAAATTGTATTGTTCCTGTGTCATCTCAAATGAGTACAAAAGTTGATCTCCGTTGTAAAAATATACGGTGGTGTCAAAATTTTTGGTATTATAGCTTTGCAATAAAGTGCTTTTGCCGCTGAGAGTTTTATAATTTCCGAACAAATCAAATTTCGCCTGCGCCCAGCTTATTTTGTCTCCGTAATTCCACCGAGCTATCCAGACACAAAAACCGTTATCATACTGTATACCGTCAACTCCTATGTTTGTGTAGCCGTAGAAATCGCCGGATGGATGTAAAGTATATAACTTGTCAAGGGCATTAAAGCTGCTGTCACCTAAATTGCCTGTGTATCTTGTAAATTCACTGCAATTAATAGCTGTAAGACAAGTCTTTGTTGTTGCTTCCGTCGTTGCTGTCGTTTGATTTGCGTAAATTTTCTCATCGTTTAACGATGTGTTCATTGTTGAATGGCTTCCTTCCCATTCGCAAATAAAGGCGATTTGAGTTAATTGTATACCTGTTTGGTCGCCATTATTACAAAAATCATACCATTCCATTGTACTCGACAGCATTATCATACATGTTTCATTTCTATTTAAATAATTGTTTGGCTCATCGATTGCCCAATTTGTATAAGTCATATTTTCGTTAGTCACCCAATTAAATGAACCGGCTGTTAATTCGCCTCCAAGCCAACAACCATCTTTAGTCGATTGACTAAATAACATTGCGATATAATTCTGTTCATCTTGAGATGTAATTGTTGCCAGATGTCCGCCTAAGGCTTTGCAATATCTGTCGGCTTCATCCCATGTGAAACTATTCTCATATAACAAGTAGTAATTCCCATTAAATTCAGAAGCAGCAGTCGGACTTGAACTATTATATACAGATGTACAACTGCTAAAAAAGCAAAATGATACAAAAGCCAAAATTGCACAAATGATTTTTCTTGTCTTTTCCATAATAAAAATCCTTTCAAATGAAATGTTGACGGCGATAATCGGTATTTTTCTCTGTTGCTGATTATATTCTAATATAAAATAGATTTCTGAAAAATGTAATAAATTGCAGAAAATTTGTAAGATTTAGCACGGAATAAAGAAATATATGAGAAAAATATAATGCTTTATTGCATATTACATTGATTGATTGGCTGATGCTTTATGTTTCTACCGTATATCACGAAGGAAGAAAATGATCTGATGATAAAAAAAGACTTGCTGCGTTAAATTACAGCAAGCCTGATTGTTGATATATCTGCAAATCTGCATTTGTGTTTATTAGTTAAGAGAAGTCACCGAATGTTAATTATTGGAAAATTTCTTATTTTCCATTTGCTCTCTAAGAGATTTCAGCAGACGGGTTTCGATTCTTGATACATATGATCTTGAAATTCCCAATTTTTGCGCTACTTCTCTCTGAGGCATCGGCTCTCTTCCATCCAGACCATAGCGCATAACAAGTATTTGTTTATCTCTTCCGTTGGGCATATCCCCGATAATTTCAACAAGCTTTTGACATTTCAGCTTTAAATCCAAATCTTCGGAAATTGTATCCTCCGTAAAAATTATATCGGTCAGGGTCAGCGGATTTCCCTCGCTGTCAGTTTCAATGGGGTCGCTCATGGATATGTCCCTTGCGGTCTTTTTTGCGGAACGGAAGTACATAAGAATTTCATTTTCTATGCATCTGGATGCGTATGTTGCCAGCCGCACTCCTTTGTCCGGATTGAAGCTGTTTATCCCCTTTATAAGTCCCACGGTTCCGATTGATATAAGGTCGTCTCTGTCGTTGCTGCTTGAATAATATTTTTTGATAATATGGGAAACAAGTCTGAGATTGTGCTCTATGAGAGTGTTTCGGGCCTTTATATCTCCCTGACGCATCCGCAGAACCGCCTGCTCCTCCTGTTCCTTTGACAACGGCTTTGGGAAAAGATTTCCGCTGCCGATATGCAGCGCGGCAAATATGAGATTTTTAAAGATTTCCACTGCTTCGATTATAAAATTATACATTTCACCACCTCGTTAATCTGCACCTATTTAAATTATATGATAAAGTTAATTGATATTGACAATTAACCCCTGTATAATGTATAATATATTTGAGAACGGGAAGTATAAAAATTTGTTGCTTTCGATTATATGTCGGTTTGATAAGAAATTTTGTTTTCAATATATTCGAACCGAACTGATATATTACGAGCAGCACCGCAAAATCCTCGGCAGTCAAAAGAAGGTTGAGTTATTATGAAAAAGTTAAAATCCCTGTCTTTTCTATGGAAAGACCTTGTTCCTAAGCTTATTTGCGGTTGGCTTTTCTCCGGATTTATCTTCCTTTTGTTCTATGGCGAGGAAAATTTAGACGTTCAATTTGCAAAGAATGTTAATCCCGTTGCAGCCGTATTGCTTATTTTTGCGGACGTTCTTATTTTATCGGGTCTGGATATTCTTTTTTCCGGAAAAAGCGGCGAAAGGCTTTTTGCCTGCATAAAATTGCCCATAAGTTTTGAGACCGGCAAGTCCGAATTAAAGATAACTCCCATAGCTCTTACGGTTACTGTTTTTCTTTTCTCCGCCGAACTTTTGATTCGCATGAACAGCATATATGTTTATCTTGCTGTTGCTTTGTTTTTTGTCCTTGCGGTAAAATATATGTGCGATAAGGAGAAAAAGCTGAGTGTTGAATTATCAAAAAAATTTTCTGCAGCTTTTGTCTGTCTGTCCGTGATTTTCTTTGCCCATGTGACAATGACGATTTCCGTTTTGAGATACGAGACATATTCCGCCCCCAATTTCGATTTCGGAATATTCAGCAATATGTATTATCATATGAAGGAAACGTTTTTGCCCGTTTCAAGCTGTGAAAGAGATATGCTGCTGTCCCATTTTTCGGTGCATATTTCTCCTATACTTTACTTGCTCTTGCCCATTTACGCTATTTTTACAAGTCCCGTAACCATAGCAGTAATGCAGGTGATAATTATCTACAGCGGGATTGTCCCTTTGTACCTTATTGCACGGAAATATAAGCTTTCCGACGGCTTAATTGCCGTTGTTGGGTTGATATTTTCATCTTATCCCGCTTTTTGCGCAAATTGTCTTTTCGATTTTCATGAAAATTGCTTCTTAACGCCGCTTTTACTTTGGATGATATATTTTTACGAAAAGAGCAAAGCGATTCCTATGTTCATCTTTGCCGTGCTGACTCTTATGATTAAGGAGGATGCGGCTGTTTATGTGGCTGTGTTCGGATTGTATATTTTAATTGCCGATAAAAAGTATATCAAGGGTCCGATTTTAACCGTCGGCTCTATTGTATGGTTCTTCATCGCATGCGCAATTCTGAAAAATTACGGTGACGGAGTTATGACAATCAGATATGCTGATTTGCTGAACGGTGATGAAGGCGTTTTCGGAATTGCAAAAACAGTTCTTCTAAACCCCGGATATACCGTAAGCGAAATTTTTACCACAGATGAGGAAACAGCCGACAAGCTTTTGTATTTTGCGCAGATATTTATTCCGTTGGCTTTTATACCTTTCTGCACAAAAAAATATTCAAGATATATACTTGTTCTGCCTGTGCTTTTGAACTTGCTCTCATCT
The DNA here is from genome assembly GCA_021200555.1 of Clostridiales bacterium. Lineage (GTDB taxonomy): Bacteria > Bacillota > Clostridia > Oscillospirales > Acutalibacteraceae > UBA1081. The sequence goes on from JAJQGK010000122.1 coordinate 10,072, forward strand.
TTCGTATATCAATATGTCATTACCTATCAGTACAGCTTTGGCATATCGGCATTTCTTATTTATGTTACCGTTATGAATTTATCCGATGATTGCGGCGAGCGAAGAGAAACAAAAAAAGTTCTTGCGTTATCATCTGCCGGACTTTCCGTGCTTATGTTTTTGATGATGTTCTTTGTTCCGAAATATATGTCGTATATCACTAATTACTCTAAAAACAAAGAGCTTTATAATGAAATGGATATGGTATTAAGTCAAATTCCCGAGGACAAAAGCGTTGTATCCACAGCTTTTATGCTTCCTCACTTAACCGAGCGAATGGAGACATATGAGCTTGAGTATCACGATGAAATAGACACCGATTATCTTGTTGTGGATTTACGCCCCGCTTACTTCAAGTATTCGGAATACATCACCGAGTATAAAGCTCAGGGTTATGTTCTTGTATACGAGGTCGAAGGCGGCGTTGCGGTTTACGCTTCGCCTGAAGAATATCAATCTGTTCAGACCTCATAATGCAAACATCGTTGTATATATCTTTATTAAGCCGAACATTCCATCAAAAAAAATTTTAGAATTTTTGCCTAAAACGCTTTACAAAATCTATGTGATGTGGTATACTCCACTTTGCTTTTAAATTTCAATTTAAGTTGTAAATGCGGATATGGTGGAATGGCAGACACGCAAGATTTAGAATCTTGTGCCTTACGGCGTGCAGGTTCGAGTCCTGTTATCCGCACCATTTTTTTTGGTGCGCAACATTTATTCAAAAGAGGAATTTTATGTCTATCGAAAGAGTAAAAAATTATCTCAGCAAATTCGGACTGAGTGATCGAGTGACCGAATTTGATGTTTCAAGCGCAACGGTCGCACTTGCCGCCGAGGCTTTAGGCTGTGAAGAGCGGGTTATAGCAAAAAGCATGGCGTTTAATGTAAAGGGCGAACCCGTAATTGTTGTTATCGCCGGAGATTGTAAAACCGACAACCCTAAATTTAAAGCTCAATTCGGGACAAAAGCCGTAATGATTAAGTCTGATGAATTACCTGAGCTTGTAGGACACCCTATGGGCGGAGTATGCCCGTTTGACGTAAACAGCGGCGTAAGGGTGTATCTGGACAATTCTCTTAAGCGATTTGAATATGTTTATCCTGCCGCAGGTACCGCCAATTCCGCCGTAAAACTAACCCTTGATGAACTGCAAACCGCTGTTGGCGAGCATTTTGCAGGCTGGATAGATATTTCCAAAATGATATAATAAAAACAACTACAGTATATATGGCTGCATATACATTTGCCGTTTTGTTGATAGTATGCGGATTTTTCAATGCCGTCATTAACCGCTTTTAACGAAGGCATTGTCATAAAATTTATGTTCTTTTGCCTGTTAACCCTATAAATAGTTGTATGAAAAAGACAGTCTCGGTTTTATCCTGTATAATTTTAATATTAACATGCATTGCTGTTCCGAAATTTGGCACGGTAGTGTCTTTTGGCGCTTTCTACGGAGATATAAACGCAGAAAGCGTTTTTTTAAAGCAGCATACATCCGTCACTTGCACATTATCCGCCGCCGCTATGATTATGCGCCGCACCGCAATTATTGTAGGTTATGACGATTGGGAGGAAATCACGGAAGAGAATATCAAAGACGCAGGCTGGGTTGACGGAATAGGGCTATTGTGGAATTTTAAAAGTTATAATATGACCATGGGGCACGGCTATTTTTCCGGCTCCGATAACAAGCAGTATATGATTTCCCTTCTTAGCGAATACCCTCAAGGCATTGTTATATATAACGGCGGCAACAGCGGACAGAACCACGCAGTTGTCCTTTTGGATTACGACGAGGAAGCCGATATTTTTTATGTTGCGGATCCGTCAAATCAAGCGGCCGAGGGCAGGATTACATTAATGGAGTCTACGATTGTCGGGAGTACACAGGATGAGAAAATCGAGAATTTAACGAGCTATTGGTATATAGTTTCTCCTAAAATTACATTGACAAACGGCGAATATCTTGTTTCGGATGATTCCGGGAACAGCAGCACGGGATCCGACGGCTCAAGCTCCTATGATCCCACAAGCGATACGGCTGTTTTTAATTCCACAAAAACTCCGATAGGCGCCTACTATGTTGTTACGGACGATACTTCAACAGGCGCCCCCGCCCGTTATTATCCCAGCGGGAGCAGCAGCACCGCAGCCTATTACGAAAAGGGAACTATTGTTTTTGTCATGTATTCGGGACAAAATAATTTCGGCGCAACCTGGTACAAAACAGGGTCGGGATATTATATTTACAGTGGAAATCTTATGTCCTTTGCCGAGTATTCCGCTGAGGTAACAAAGTTTAACAATACCTCAAAAGCCGAAAACAATACATATACCGTCAGCTCCGAGTCGGATACAAAAGCAGCCTTGCGTCTTGAGCCTGCCGAGGGAAACAACATTATCGGTTACGCCGATAACGGCACTCAATTGTATATTACGCAGACAGGAGTTAATACAGTCAGCGCATCATGGCTCCTCACCGAAGAGGGCTATTATATAAAGGCATCCGAAGCTTTACTTTCCGCTGCGGGAAAAACAGACGGCGCAGGCTATGCCGGTTCTGTCTTGACAGTTTCCGGATTATACTCCGTATCACCTATAGAGGACGCATCGGGAAGCAGTGAAGCGGTTTCTCAAAAATATTCCGTCAATGCAAATTCCGGTCTTAATTTAAGGAAATCTCCCGTTGACGGTGAAATTATATGTGTTATACCAAACAATACGGTTGTCACAGTTACCGAAATATTAAGCGGCTGGGGCTTAACGGAATACAACGGTGAATTTGGCTGGATATCCCTGACTTACGCTTCCGTTGTGTCGGAAAATACGGATCCGTTGGAGATTACAACTCTCAGATTGGCGGATGATACCATCGAAACGGGAAGTCACATATCCTGTCTTGTGACTGCCGAAGGAGGAGCGGGGGATTACACCGTAAGGCTTACATTGTGCAACGAATCCGGATTGCCCGTAGGCGTCTATACCGCTGAAACGGAGTCATATCTTTTATACGCTCAAATCGATGAGGCGGGAGTGTACTATTTTTATGTGGAAGTTACTGATGCCGACGGTGATAGCGTTACCGCTTACAGCCATAATTTTACCGTGTATGACCTTCTGCAAATTGATAATGTCACCAGCGATATTGAGGAATATTGTTATGTTTATGACACAATAATATGGACGGTGGAAACATCTTCCTATTCCGATGACGCTCTTTATAATTACATTGTTTACTGCGATGACGAGCAGGTCCTTGTTGAGGAAAGCTCCGAAGGAACATTGTCTTATGTCCCCGAAAACGCCGGAAGCTACACTGTTTCAGTCTCTCTTTCAAATGATTATTCCGACTCGAAAACAATTATGTCCGACAAAGTTGCGGTTTATGATAGGCTCACCATAGATTCTATTAAGCTAAGCTCTGCTTCTGTTTTGAACGGCGAAAGCGTCGAATGCTCAATTCAGGTTACGGGAGGAACGGGAGATTACCGCTATTGCTTCAGCTTGTTTATGGACAGCGAAATCATAAGAACAGGCACATTTGACGGCTCATCGGTTTTTGAGTACACATTTACGCATACCGGCAGCTACAGATTTTTCTGTACCGTTACCGACAGCGCTAATATGATTATCTCTGCATTTTCCTCCGAAATAAATGTCTATGACAGAATTTTGGGGGATGTGGACGGCAGCGGAACTGTTACTGTTGCAGATGCCAGACTTGCTTTAAGATATGCGGCAAGACTTGAAACTCCCGACAGTGAGTCCCTGGCGGCAGGCGACGTGGACGGCGACGGAAAAATATCGGTTGCTGATGCAAGACTTATTCTCAGAGTCGGAGCAAGGTTAGACAGCTTCAGTTGATAAGCAAACCTTCAAATTAAAAAAATATCCATATTTTAAATATTGATTTAATATTCAAATTGTAGGATTTGTAAAGGTGATAATTATGAACATTGCTTTTTTCCTGAAGCCAAAGGTTTCTGTGGCATATTTATACAGTGATTTTACGCTTAGACAGGCGCTTGAAAAAATGCACCATTACGGATATACTGCCATTCCCGTGGTGAATAAAGACGGCAGCTATGCGGGAACTGTCAGCGAGGGCGACTTTTTATGGTATATGATGGAGTGCTTTAAGGATAATATTGAAATTAATTTTAAAAGCTTGGAGGAGACACACTTAAATAAAATTATAAGAGTCGGCAGCTATAAGGCGGTTAAAATCACCGCTGATGTGGACGAGCTTCTCAATGTTGCCTTAAATCAGAATTTTGTACCCGTTACCGATGATTTAGACTCTTTTATAGGAATAGTAACCAGACGGGATATTATAAAACATCTTGTGGATAGACAAAATCAAATTGACAAGTGATTAATAAGGGAATAAAAGAATGCAGTCCTTATGACAGCCTGTTGAATAAAAAGGGGAAGCAAAATGGGTAATTTTTTAATGAGACTGAGAAATTTCTTTTCCGGAAGAAACGGTATTGACAAGCTGAATATTGCACTGATTGTCGTTTACTGCGTAGTCGTATTTATAAAGACAATCACAAGGCAGTATCTGTGGATTGGAATTATTCAATATGCCCTTCTTGCGTATATAGTTTTTCGCGCCATGTCGAGAAATCTTCAAAAAAGATACAATGAAAACTTTAAATTTGAGCAAGTTTTTAAAGCTTGGCAGCCATATTTTGAGCACACCAAGCTTAGATTTCAGTTTAGAAAAACCCATAGATTCAGAAAATGTAAAAACTGCGGTGAGTTTCTCCGACTTAAGAAGGGGAGGGGAAAAAGAACCGTAACATGTCCGAAATGCGGTTCGGAGCAAAAATTCCATCTTTTATAAAAAGTAAAATTCAGGTTTTCAGAAAATAATCCGAGTTAAATAAGCTCCAAGGGTACTCTTTGCAGTCAGGCATTGAATGTACCCTTATTTTTTCGCCTGTTATCGGATGCGTAAATTCCAAAAGCACGCACCAAAGAGCTGTTTCGCATTTGTTGTTGCGGCTGCCGTATTTTCCGTCGCCTGTAACCGGAGTTCCTCTTGACGAAAATTGAACCCTTATCTGATGTGTTCGTCCCGTAATCAGCCTGATTTTTACAAGGGAATTACTCTCCGACTTATCTGTGACATCGTAGAGCAGTCGGGCCTCTTTTACGCCCTTCCGCATTCTTTTTACAACATAGCTTTTATTTCTTGATTTATCCCTGAAAAGCAGGTCGCGCAGTTCCCCATTGTTATCCTTTGGACAGCCGTCAAGGACGGTTAAATACTCTTTTATTATTTTGTTTTCTGCCGTCATTTGCGAAAATGCCGCCGCCGCTTTTTTGTTTTTTGCATACATAATCGCTCCGCCTGTGGGAGTGTCAAGACGGTGAAGCACAAAAATATCCGAATTTGTCAGCTCCCTTAAAAGTTGGGGCAGACTGTTTTTGTCCTCCGACTCTTGAGAAATCATTCCCGGCTGCTTTTCGCAAATTACAATATCCCTATCCTGAAATAAAATTCTGACCATTAATTTCACCCATGTGATTGTACCATAATTGTTGACTTAAAGCAACGCTTGTGTTATAATTATCATAGAATACGAGTATTTCACAGAGAATAAAATGAGAAGCGAAAGTCCGCAGATGTTTTGCTTTATCATCATTTATCAATAGAAAAGCGGGGTTGTTCAAATGAAAAAACTTTCATATATCTTATCCTTTGCGGTTGTTATTATGGCAGGTATTATATTGTTTGCAGGTATGAACGGTGATACGGCAGCCGTTTCCGAGGCTGCTTTGGCGGATTACGGCTCTTGCGGCGAAGGAAACCATGTTTACACCGATGAGTATACCGTAATCAGCGAGGCAACATGTACCTCTACAGGTATGAAATACAGAAAATGTACCGTATGCGGAGAGATTGAATATGTGACCATACCTATAGATTCCGATAACCACGCTTCCGTTTCAAGCAGCTGGATATATGACCCCAAGCCCACCTGCGTTGAGGGCGGCGCAAGATATAAGATTTGCTATGACTGCAACTCTCAAATCGATTATGAAGAGCTGCCCGCCGATCCCGACGCTCATACTTCTAAGAGCAGTGCGGTAACGGTTAGAGAAGCTACTTGCGTTACGCAGGGGTATAATGCCTATGTTTGCTCCCTTTGCGGCGAGTATTTTGACGGATATACAACAGACATCGATCCCGATAATCACATTACAAGCGAATGGTCCGTCAGAGTAACAATAAAGGAAGCAACATGCTACGAAGAGGGTGAAGCGGAGGTCTATTGCGATGCCTGCGGACTGCTCGCTTATACAGAGACTATCGAGCGTACAGACGATCATACATGGAGTGATGAACGCACGGTTGATGCTGAACCGACATGCTCATCTGCCGGTTCAAGCTCAATTCATTGCATATATTGCGATGCGGTAACCGATGTGGAGGAAATTCCCATTGAGCCGGACAACCATACATTTTCCGAGGAGTATACAGTTGATACGGCTGCCACATGCGTTTCCGAGGGGCAAATGTCAAGACACTGCATTTACTGTGATGCGGTAACCGATGTGACCGTTATTCCCATTGACGAAACAGCTCACCAATACGGCGATGAATGGATAATAACAAGAGAGCCGACCTGCTCCGAATTTGGGCTTCAGCATAAGGTCTGCACGCTCTGCGGTGAAAGCTCCGCCGATGTTATGATTGACAAAACGGAGCATACATACAGCGATGACTATGTTATACTTGAAACCTCAGCAGATGAATTGTCCGCAAAGGTAATGTATGTTTGCACAGTTTGCGGTTATGAAAATATTGTCATAAAAACATACGGTACGGGTGAGGACGATATCATCATCGATGATGTAACCGCAGAGCCTAAATATCTTACTCTTTCCGACTCTTCAATTTATGTTCTTGACAATGATAATATGACGATTTCAAATATTAAATCGGATGTAACAGCGTCTGATTTTATGAGCAATTTTACCAACAGTTCTTCATTTGTCCTTTATGATGAGAATTGGAACTTTATCGAGGATACGGATACGGTTGGAACGGGATTTCATGTGTATTATGAGGATGTTTATGACGTAGTTACGGATTATACTGTAATGGTTATCGGAGATGTCAATTCCGACGGCTCGATTTCATCCGCAGACGCCAGAGTTGTTCTCAGAGCGGTCGCAGGTCTTGACGATGCTCTTGAGGGCGTATATTTTTCCGCAGCCGATGCCGACGGCTCCGGCACTTTGACTGCTTCCGATGCAAGAACAATTCTCAGAGTTTCCGCAAGACTTGAATTTTTTGAAGATACATACGGAGATTGGGGCGGTAGAAGATAAACGCAGACGAGCATTTAGAGTACATAGATAACAATTTAAAGCTGATAGTGTCAAAGAGTCACACCTTTGGCACCGATGCTTTGTTGTTGGCTCATTTTTCCATGCCCGGTGTAAATGCTGCCGCCTGTGATTTCGGAACGGGCTGCGGGATTATTCCATTTTATTGGAAGCGCGAAAATGCGGGAAAAGTCATATACGCTGTGGAAATTCAGCAAAAGGCTTATAACCAGCTTTGCCGATCTGTCGAGCTTAACGGAATTAAAAATATCATTCCGATTGAGTCGGATTTGCGTGAGCTTAAAGGAAAAATTCCGTTTGGCAGTCTTGACGTCATAGCGATGAATCCCCCTTATACCGGTATGAATGCAGGTATAATCAGCTCTTCGGATACGGATAAAATTGCGAGACATGAAACACTTTGCACTCTTTCGGATATTTGCCTTTCGGCTTCCAAGCTTTTGAAATTCGGCGGAAGGCTTTGTATGTGCATAAGACCTGAAAGACTGTTTGAAATGACCGATGCCATGCAAAATGCGAAAATCGAGCCAAAAAGACTGAGATTTGTATCGCAGTGTGATAGCAGACCGCCTTGGCTTGTGCTTGTTGAGGGAAAACTGGGACGAAAACCCGGGCTTGTAGTTGAGCCGGAGCTCCATATCGAGCAGAAAGACGGCAGTTTGTCCGAGGAAATGAGCAATATAATCGGAGAATACAAAAAGAATTAATCCTTGCCGATTTCGGATAATTTTAGGTAATCAGCGGAAAAACGGAAAGAGGGTTCTCATTGGTGGATGAAGTATATTTGTTGATGTTTGTATCCGTGGTGATTTGGATTTTTGTCGCTGCTCAGGCTGACAGAATAAGAAAAATTATAGCGGTACGTCGAATAAGGAGAAAAAGGAGAAATATTGATATGTCACAAATTCTTGACAATTTTATCGGGAAGGATTGTATAATCAATCTTTGCACAGGAGGAACTGCCGACGGAACGGTAAGAAAAATTTCCGAGGGCTGGCTTGAAATTGAAGATAAAAAAGGTAAAATTCAAGCTGTAAACGCCGATTACATAAGCAAAATCCGTGAATATCCGACGAGCAAAAGCGGAAAAAGAAAAACGGTGATTGAATGACAGGGAAGCTTTATGTTGTGGGAACGCCGATAGGCAATTTGGGCGATTTTTCTCCGAGAGCGGTTGAAACGCTGTCCGATGTGGATTTCATAGCCGCTGAGGACACTCGCGTTACCGTTAAGCTTCTTAATCATTTTGAAATAAAAAAACCTATGGTGAGCTATTACGAACATAATAAAGCTCAAAGAAGCGACCACATAATAAACCGAATTATTGACGGCGAAAATTGCGCTCTTGTAACAGATGCGGGGATGCCGGCAATATCCGATCCCGGCATAGATCTTGTCAGACTTTGCCACGAGTCCGGTATTGAAGTTGCGTCGGTGCCGGGTCCTTCTGCTGTTATAACCGCATTGGCTCTTAGCGGAATGGACGTCTCAAGGTTTACCTTTGAGGGCTTTTTGTCTGTAAACAAGCCCAAGCGCCGTGAGCACCTTGAAGAAGTCAAAAACGAAAAGCGAACGATGGTTTTTTATGAAGCCCCGCATAAGCTTGGAGCCACTCTTTGCGATATGTTGACCTGCTTCGGCGACAGAAATATTACAATTGTCAAGGAGCTGACAAAAATCCATGAAAGTGTTGAGCGTACAACTCTTTCGGAGGCCGCCCAAAAATACTCCGATGTTAAATTAAAGGGTGAATACGTTCTTATAATTGAAGGAAAAAAAGAAGAATTAAAAAGCTTTCAAGCATCCGACGGCGCAGAACTTGCAAAACAGTATGTTGAAGACGGGCTGTCCCAAAGCGAAGCGGCAAAAAAGGCGGCAAAGGAACTGGGACTGAAAAAGGGTGATGTGTATAAGCTGCTCAATAATGCGGAGTGAGCCGAGCTTTATCGAAAATTTCAGAGAAAAAAACAGTAAATTTTGGAGTTGCGGAAAAAATGATTGAATCCTTAACCGAATATTGGTATATGTGGCTTGTACTCGTTGTACTTATCGGCATAACGGTCTTTGCTATGAAAAAAGCCTCGGCAGCTGTGAAAAAGCATAACGCAGTTATCAGACAGCAGGAGGAAGAGATGAAGAGATATAAATTCCTTCTCGATAAATATTCCGATATCACAGCCGAAGCGGCATCGGAGTGTGACGGCGCAGAGCTGACAGAGGGTGTTACCGCAGTTTTGCAAAGGCAGATTGAAAAAGCCGTCCATCTTAACGAGGAATTTGAAAATGCCGAGGAGTGGCGCAGAATTGTATACTCTCTTTACTATTTTGCCGAGGATACGGAAACATCTCTTTCTTTTTTCTTTAAAAATAACGGCGAACCGATACCCTCTCTCGCTGTAAAAGGAATAAAGGCAATCGGTGCGGAAAATGAAAAAAAACTGATTACTGTAGTATCTTCTCAATATGCAATGTTCGATGAGAAAAATGAAACCGTTTCCGTGGATAGGGATAAAATAGCCGAGCTTGACGATAAATTTAATGAAATATTTGATAAGTCACGCTTTTTTGAAAGCGTCAAACAATATATAATTAGCAATTTAAGTTAAGGAAGTAGAAAAAAATTGACTGATGCAGTGTATATTTTGATTTTTACCCTTGTCAGTTTGTTTGCGACGATTACCGGATCGATTTGCGGTCTTGGCGGAGGCGTTGTCATAAAGCCCATTCTTGATTCTCTGGGAATTATGGGCGTTTCGTCTGTAAGCTTTCTGTCAACATGCACGGTTTTGTCCATGTCTGTGGTGTCGGTGTTCAGAAATGTAAAAAATAAAACCGCAAAATTAAATGTTAAGGTGTCTCTACCGCTTGCCGCAGGTGCTGCTGTGGGCGGTGTTTTGGGTAAAACTCTATTTTCCGATATTAAGGAGTCCGTCGGAAACGAGGAGCTTGTCGGGCTGATTCAGGCATCTGTAATGCTCGTTGTGATTGTGGGAGTTGTAATTTATACCCTTCTTAAATCAAAAATAAAAACCCTGCATTTCAGCAATGCCGCAGTTTGTGTTATTGTCGGACTTGTTTTGGGTATTATATCCTCGTTTTTGGGAATAGGATGCGGTCCCATCAATCTTATAACGCTGGGCTTTTTCTTTTCAATGGGTACAAAGGACGCTGCTCTTAATTCGATTTTTATCATCATTTTTGCACAGCTTGCATCCCTTATTCAGACTTTTGTAACGGGTACCGTGCCCGATGTCAGTATTTGGTATGTGCTGTTTATGGTTGCAGGCGGTATTGCCGGAGGTTTTATCGGCAGCAAAATCAATAAGAAAATTTCCGAAGAAAATGTCACAAGGCTATTTCTCGTACTTATGTTTTTGATAATTATAATCAATATATACAATATCTATGAATTTGGAACAGCATTATAGCTTTTTTGATAGGTCAAATGCAGATGGCATGTGCGGTTCAGCCTTATGTTGACAGGCGCAAGTGACTGTTTTCTGCTTATCGTTCATTGTATATACACAAATCGATTAAAAACTTGCATTTGCTTTATCATTGTGCTATACTTTTACTATATTTTTTATATGGAGGTTTATACATGGCTAAAAAGCTTTTGTTGGGAAATGAAGCTGTAGCTCGAGGGCTTTACGAAGCCGGATGCACTGTCGTTTCCTCTTATCCCGGCACGCCCAGCACGGAAATTACCGAATGTGCCGCCAAATATGATGAAATATATTCAGAGTGGGCTCCTAACGAAAAGGTCGCCTGCGAGGTTGCCGCAGGCGCTGCAATTGCCGGCGCCAGATCTTTTTGCGGTATGAAGCATGTTGGGCTTAACGTTGCCGCAGATCCTCTTTTTACCGCCTCGTATACAGGTATAAACGGCGGTATGATGCTTGCTGTCGCAGATGATCCCGGAATGCATTCTTCTCAAAATGAACAGGATTCAAGACATTATGCCGAAGCTGCTAAAATTATGATGCTTGAGCCTGCGGATTCCCGTGAATGTCTCGAGTATACAAAAAAAGCGTTTGAACTCTCCGAAAAGTTTGATACTCCCGTAATCCTCAGACTTACAACACGTGTCGCTCATTCAAGAGGGCTTGTAAATCTGTCGGACAGAGCGGATATTCCGCTTAAGAAATACGAAAAAAATCCTCAAAAGTATGTTATGATGCCGGCTTATGCAATACCAAAGCATGTTGCGGTCGAAAACAGAACTCTTGAAGAGCTTAAATTCTGCGAAACAGACGATATAAATACGGTGGAATATTACGATAAAAAAATCGGAGTCATCACATCGGGAAATTGCTATAATTACGCCAAGGAAGCTTTGGGCGAAAATGCATCCTATCTCAAATTAGGCTGCCTGTTCCCTCTGCCGGAAAAGAAAATTCTTGAGTTTGCCGAAAATTGCGATGAAATATATGTTATAGAAGAGCTTGACCCTTACATTGAAAACCACTGCAAAAAATTAGGAGTTAAGGTTCAAGGAAAAGATCTCTTTACGCTTCAGGGCGAGTACTCGCAAAGGCTTGTGGAAAAAGTTGTTTTGGGGAAGGAAAGGGAATTTTCTTCTCTTGACGCTCAAATTCCCGGCAGGCCTCCCGTGCTTTGCGCCGGATGTCCCCACAGAGGACTTTTCTATACTCTCAAAAAAGAGGGTGTTGCCGTTTCCGGTGATATAGGATGCTATACGTTAGGCGCTCTTCAGCCCTTGGACGCTATGGATACTTGTATCTGTATGGGTGCTTCAATTTCTTCTCTTCACGGCAGAAATAAAGCAAATCCCGAAAATGCCAAAAAGAGCGTAGCCGTTATCGGCGATTCCACTTTCATACATTCGGGCATAACGGGACTTATCGACATAGCTTACAATAACAGCGCCTCAACGGTTATTATTCTTGATAATTCCATAACCGGTATGACCGGACACCAGGAAAATCCCACAACAGGCAAGAATATCAAGGGAGATCCCGCAACAGCCGTTGATATTGTGGCGTTGGCGCATTCAATCGGAATTAAGAGGGTTACCGTTGTGGATCCGTACAATCTTGAAGAAACCGAAAATGCAATTCATACCGAACTGCAAATCGACGAGCCGTCTCTTATTATATCAAGACGTCCCTGCGCTCTCCTTAAATATGTTAAACATAATCCTCCTCTTAATGTCGATACGGAAAAGTGCAGAGGATGTAAAATGTGTATGAAAATAGGATGTCCGGCAATAAGCATGAAGAACGGCAAAGCCTCTATCGATTTTACTCAATGCGTAGGCTGCGGAGTATGTACCCAAATGTGTAAATTCGATGCGATCACAGGTGAAGAAAGCTAAATCAGAAAGCGGGGAATGATAACATGAATACATACAGTGTAATGATAGTCGGTGTCGGCGGTCAGGGAACACTCCTTGCAAGCCGGCTTTTGGGAAACGCCGTAATCAGCGAGGGCTACGACGTTAAGGTGTCGGAGGTTCACGGAATGAGCCAAAGAGGCGGATCTGTTATAACCTATGTTCGTTTCGGCGATAAGGTTTATTCGCCTATAATCGAAAAGGGCGAAGCGGATTTGATTATATCGTTTGAACAGCTTGAGGCCGCAAGATATTTGCCGTACCTTAAAAAAGGCGGTAAAATAATCGTAAATACACAGCAGATTGATCCGATGCCGGTTGTAACGGGTAATGCTGAATATCCTGAGGGTATTATCCCTCAGCTCAGAACAAAGGCGGAGGTTATAGCTATTGACGCTCTTGACGCCGCCGTTAAAGCGGGCAGCTCAAAGACTGTAAATGTTGTGCTTATGGGCGTAGCCGCAAAACATATGGAGTTTAAAAAAGAAGTATGGGAAAAGGTTGTAGCGGAAACCGTCCCGCCAAAATTTAGAGAGCTTAACTTAAAAGCTTTTGACTTGGGCTATTCCGCCGAAGTATAATTTAAGTAACCATACTTGCATAATACTTATTGCGCCTGCTTTCAAAATAAATGAAAAAAAAGGTTGACACGGACCTTTTAAATGTTATATAATGTTTACTTGCAGGGGCAATTTGTCCCAATTTCTCAATACACAGCACAAGGCTTGCTAAAGTCTTACAAACTTTGAATGGGGGTACATTTAAATGAAGAGAACATATCAGCCCAAAAAAAGACACGGTCAGAAGGTTCACGGCTTTCGCGCAAGGATGTCCGACAGAAACGGACGTAAGGTTCTTGCTCGCCGCAGAGCTAAGGGCAGAAAAGTACTTTCTTACTGATAGCTTCAATTTAACAATCGGGTGAGAGTATTGCCGACTATACGGATGTTGAATGAAAATTGTGACTTCCGCCGAGCTTATATGCGGGGGAGATCATATACAAATCCTGTGCTGGTCATGTATGTAGTAAAAAACCGCACGGGAATTTGTCGTATAGGGATTACCGCAAGTAAGAAAATCGGCAATGCGGTTCAGCGTAACAGAGCAAGGCGTGTTATCAGGGAGGCATTCAGGATGCTTCAAGATAATGTTTCTCCCGGCTTTGATATTGTTTTTGTTGCAAGGACAAGAACTATCTATAAAAAAAGCACGGATATATACGCCGTTATGCTCTCTATGCTGAAAAATGCGGGTCTTATGAGAGAATGATATTTCTTTGATGGGTATCGGAATTATGAAAAAGTTCGCAATTAAAGCAATTCGTTTCTATCAAAGAAAAATCTCTCCGCTTTTTCCGCCAATGTGCCGATATTATCCCACTTGCTCAAATTATATGATACAAGCAATCGAGCGGTTCGGATTTTGGAAGGGTGTTTGGCTGGGTACCAAACGTCTTATGCGGTGTAATATATTTTTTCCCGGCGGCGTTGATCCCGTTCCGGATTTGAAGGAAAAAGAGAAATCGAAAAAGACAAAATCGAATGAAAACAAATAAAATGAATAAATGAAGATTACCTTCTTTCATTTAAAGGAATTGAAAATATAATGCAGTCAATTTATAATGCTTTGGCCGTCCCTTTCGGCTATGTAATGCATTTCTTTTACAGCTTTTCGGAAAATTACATATTGTCTCTTTTCTTGCTTGTTTTGATAGTAAGGCTTATACTTTTGCCCTCTGCCATGAGTCAGCAGAAAAACTCCGCAAAGCAGATAAGGCTTCAGCCTAAAATTAACAGAATACGCCAAAGATACTCCAACGGCGGCAGTCCCACTCGTGAACAGCAAATGAAAATTCAGGAGGAAACGCAGGCTCTTTATCAAAAAGAGGGCTATAGCGCAACATCAGGCGGTTGCCTTTCCTTGCTTATTCAATTTCCTGTTATGATGGGACTTTACGGCGTTGTTTATACTCCGATTTCAAAGGTTTTGAGGATTGCTTCCGACACTGTTGCGGCAGCTGCCGAAGCCCTTGGCATAGCTACAACATCTTCAAGCGGACTGCAAAGATATGAAATTGAGATGCTCAGTGCAATTACATCCGATAATATGCCATCTGTTTTTTCGGAATATGCAGACGAGATTCTTAAGCTTAAGGATCAGTTTATGTTGTTCGGCAAAATTGACTTAACTCAAACTCCCAGTTGGAAAGAGCCGGGACTTATTTGGATTATACCGTTGCTTGCTTTTGCATTCTCCATGCTTTCAAGCATACTTATGTATAAGAAACAGAGACAGACAAATCCCGAAATGGCAAAAAATCCTTCCATGGGATGTATGACATTTATGTCTCCGTTTATGTCTCTGATTTTTACATTTATGTTTCCCGCAGGTGTTGGCGTATATTGGATTTTGTCCAGCATGTGCACGTTTATTCAGACTCTTGTTTTGAATTATTCCCACAGTCCTCAGAAGGTTATTGCAAATGCAATGATTGATGAAACCGTTGAACGCCGTTCAAGAGAGGCAAGCATTAAAAAGTTAAAAGAGTTTTCGGAAAAAAACTCCGACAATTGATAAGTAAACACCGGTTACTTAAGCGTAATTTAATCGGTTGTTACATAAATTAAGAAGGTGAAAAAATGATAAAAGAAGCCGTTGTAACCGCTCCGACAAGAGACGAGGCTATCGAAAAGGCTAAGGCGCAGCTTAATGCTCCCATTGATGCTGATGTTAAGTTTGAAATTTTACAGGACGCCCAGAAAAAAGTTTTAGGTCTTTTTGGCGGTAAAGACGCTAAAGTCAGAGCTTATTATGAGGTTGCTGACAAAGAAGTTAAGCCTATTCCTGAGAAGAAGAACAGCACTGTAAAGAAAGAGCCTGTAAAAAATTCTGCTGCTCCCACAAAAACAGCTGTGTCCGAAAAGGTTAAAAGCGTAAGCAACGATGCCGATATAAGTGCTGTAAAGGGTTATCTTGAGGCAATACTTAACGGTATGGGTGTTAAGGATGTTACAATTACCTCCAACGAAGAGGGCGAGGAAACAATTTTTGAGATTGGTACATCTGAAAGTTATGGTGCAATTATAGGCCGTCACGGCGAGACTCTTGACGCCATTCAGTACATTGTAAGGCTTTATGCAAACAAACACACAGACGGACGCAAAAAGGTTTCTCTTAACATCGGCGATTACAGAGAAAAGAGAGCCGAAAGCCTCAGAGCTATGGCGACCCGCTCGGCAAATCAGGTCCTCAAATACGGCAGAAACGCAAAGCTTGAGCCTATGAACCCTTATGAGAGAAGAATCATTCATACCACCGTTCAAGGAATTGAGGGCGTTACTTCCCATTCTGTAGGTTTCGATTCCGAAAGAAGAGTTATAATCACTCTTGAAGACGGCGTACAGCCCACTCACGGCGACAGACGCAGAGGCGGCTACAATAATAACCGAGGCGGCAACAGAGGCGGTTATAACAACAGGGGAGGCAACAGAGGCGGAAATCGCGGAGGTTACAGACCCGCAGTTCAAGCCGACAGAGCTCCGAAAAGCGATGCCGCAGGTTCCCGTTACGGGAAGATTGAAGTAAAAAAGCCTGAAAATAACGAATAAGTCAAATAATTAAGAGCCGAAGCTTAGTGCCCGGCTCTTTTTTATAAATTTTCAGCAGCGAATATTTATGTGCTCCACTAATGAAAATCCAAACTCATTTGTAAAATGCTCCAAAAGCTAACGCAGGTATAGTTTTGCAAAAATATTTATTCCGAAAGCTCCAGTATTTTTTTCAGTCTTCTGTTTACCGCCGACCTGGACATGGGAACGGATAAATTTTCGCCTAACTCCGAAAGCGTCATTTCCGGATTTTCAAGTCTCAACAAAGCAATCTCCTTTAAATCGGAAGAAAGTGTTTCAAATTTTCCGTTTTTTCGGAGCTTTACGATTGCTGCAATTTGATTTTCCGATGCTAAACAAGTCTTTTTTATATTGGCTCGGTCGCAATTAACCTTTCTGTTTACATTGTTGCGCACATCCTTAAAAATTTTCTCACCTATAAGCTCCATTACGGAGTTTTGCGCACCCATAACAGTTAAGATATCTTCAATTTGTGCGCTGTCTTTAAAATAAACCATGTTCATTCCGTTTCTGTCGGATATTTTCGGAATTGCCGTAAAGTCTGAAAAAAGCTCGGATAAGTAACGTCCTTTACTTTTAAAGTTTACATCAAATTCAAGATGATATTCCTTTTTCGGATCGGTTATTACGCCGCAGGACAAAAAAGCGCCTCTCAAAAAAGCACCAAAGCAGCATTCGTTTTCAATGTTGCTTTTAAGAAGTTTCATTGAAGTCTCGCTTCCCGTGTATCCAAGCTCATTAAGTATATCAAATCTGTCGTTGCTGTCTGAAACCGAGACGGTATATTTCCCCGATTTTGACTGCATAACCGTAGGATTGATTTGAACAAGATTGTAAATTGCCTGCTCATATCTTTTTGCCACAAAATCATAATCCGTCATCAAGCTGATTTCGTATTTGTCAAAGGATCTGCCGAAGTAAAGCATTCCATACGCCTCCGCCCTTTGGCAGCAAAATCTGTCCTCGATTTCTACTGAGCATAATTCTTTTTTTACATCTGATGAAAATGACATAGCTTCTTTAAGGTAATATCTTTATCTCCGGTTCAAGTGTGACACCGGTTTTTTTCTTTACTGTTTCTTTTACATAATTAATCAAAGCGATAATGTCTCCGGAGGTCGCCCCGCCTGTATTTACAATAAATCCCGCATGTTTTTCGCTGACCTGTGCGCCGCCAATCTTGAAGCCTTTAAGCCCGCATTGCTCAATGAGAGCTCCCGCAAAATTTCCCTCAGGTCTTTTGAAGGTGCTTCCTGCACTGGGAAATTCAAGAGGCTGCTTTTCTTTTCGCCTTGACATCAGCTCTGTCATTTTATTTTTTATTTCCGTTTTTTCGCCTTTTTTAAGCTCAAACTTTGCAGAAAGGACAATGTAACCTTGTTCTTTTGCGTAAATACTCGTTCTGTAGCCTAACCGGAGATATTCTGCGGGAACTGTTTTAATTTCACCTGACGGAGTTAAATGAGTGACAGAGCGTAATACATCCTTAATTTCTCCTCCGTAAGCGCCTGCGTTCATATACACTGCACCGCCCACCGATCCGGGAATACCATAGGCAAATTCCAGACCTGTAAGAGAGTTGTCGCAAGCCGCTACGCAAAGGTGAGTTAATGAAGCGCCTGATGAACATGAGAGAAAATTGCCGTTCACTGTAATATCCTCATCCATGGATGCTGTCTTGATGACGACGCCGCTGATGCCGCCGTCAACGACAAGCAAGTTGCTTCCGTTGCCGATGATGTTGACGGGCAGTCCAAGTTTTTTTGCCGTATTAACCGCACAGACAAGAGCGTTTATGTTTTTCGGAAGGACTATGATTTCAGCATTGCCTCCCGTTTTAAAGGTTGTTTGGGCACTCATAGGGGAGTCTGAGAGAATTTTACAGTCCTCATCTTTCATTATTCTTAAAAATTCGGATTTATCTGTCATACATAAAACCTTTTCATAAATATTTTCGGAGGATGTTTATTCGGTGAGAAGAGCTGCGCCTATAATTCCCGCATCATTTCCGAGTTCCGCAGGACAGATTACAGTCTGCTTTTCCGCATGAATGCTGTAGGTCTGCGCCTTGACAATCTTTCTGACCGGAGCAAGCAAATTCTCTTTTTCATTTCCTATTCCGCCGCCTATGCAAAGTATATCCGGCTGGAATGTGTTTATGATATTTACAAGTCCGCAGGCGAGATATCCCATATATGTTGAAACAACCTTTTTCGCGGTTGCATCTCCGGCTCTCATGGCGTCAAAAGCGGTTCTTCCGTTTACATTTTGTATTTTTCCGTCTTCAACATTATCCCACATTGAAGTATAGGGATCGGCGTTCATTGCGTCTTTTGTCTGCTGAATAAGAGCGGTTGCCGACGCATAACGCTCCCAGCAGCCTCTTCTGCCGCAGCTGCACTGCTCTCCGTTAAATACTATAACGGTATGACCGATTTCTCCGCCTGCGTAATTTACGCCCGTTACAAGCTTTCCGTCGACCACGATTCCGCTGCCTACGCCCGTTCCGAGTGTGACGGCAATGAAATTTTTAACACCTTTTCCTGCACCGGCTACTGCCTCGCCTAATGCTGCGCAGTTAGCGTCATTGTCAAAGTATATATTTTTACAGCCGGTGCGTTTATTGAGAAGATGATACGCAGGAACCTTGTCGAAGCCTAAGTTGTTGGCAAAATCAATCATGCCCTTTTCTTTGTTTACCGAGCCGGGAGTTCCTACTCCGATAGATTCTATATCGGACATTGCAAGCCCGGCGTTGCCGACAGCTTCTCTGACAGTCATGGCAATATCATCAAAAATATCCTCCGCCGGTCTGCCTGCATTTGTCTTTCTTGAGCCTTTTGCAAGTATTTTGCAATTGTCGTCCACCACTGCGGAGACAATATTTGTTCCGCCTAAATCAACACCTATTCTGTACATACCTGATTTTTCCTCCGAAATGTTTGAAAATTTTTAAATATATTCGCTGTTGGGAGAATTGTCCCAGACTTCGATTTCCTGTTTGATAGGCTCAAAATCATCCATACCTAAGCCCTGCATGAGTTCCTGCGCCGCATTGTATCCCATTTTTTTCTGTCTGTTGCTTATTGCCGCAGTTTCGATTATAACCGCTAAATTTCTGCCGGGAGTTACGGGAACGACCGTGGCGGGAACATTTATACCCATTATATTAATATAATTTTCCTCAAGCCCCATTCTGTCATAAACTTTTGTTGAATCCCAAGGCTCCATTCTGATAACCATATCAATTTTTTCGGACATTTTAACAGACCCTAAGCCGAAAATCTGACGGGCGTTTATAATTCCTACGCCCCTGACCTCAACATAATGCCTGATATTATCGGGAGCCTGACCGACGACGGATTTGTTGGAAACCTTTCTTATTTCCACCGCATCATCGGCAATCAGTCTGTGCCCTCTCTTTATAAGCTCAACCGCAGTCTCGCTTTTTCCCACGCCGCTGTCTCCCACAATAAGCACGCCTTCACCTGAAACTTCTACAAGAACTCCGTGGCGTGTTATTCTTTCCGCAAGCTCAACGCTTAAATACGAGATAAGTGTTGACATGCTTGAGGATGTTGGGTCCTTTGTTCGGACTATCGGAACCTGATACTTTTTTGCTGTATCCATAAAATTTTCGTCCGGCATGAGATTTCTTGCAACAAGAACGGCTGTCGGATGTGTGCCTAAAAATTTTTCGAGGCACTGCTGCCGCCTTTCGCTCTCAAGCCCCATAAGATAACCCATTTCATTAAGCCCCAGGACCTGAAACCTGTCGGGATCAAAGTAAGTATCATATCCGGCAAGAATAAGTCCCGGACGGTTTATATCCTTTGATGAGATGTAAATATCCGAGGGTGACGTGGGTGTATATAGAATTTCATATCCGTTATCTTTAACCACTTTTTGAAGTGATACAGAATATTTTGTCGCCATGTTATTTCTCCTTCGATCACAAGGGCTGATAATTTATTTTACAGTTACTTAATTATTATACTTATAAAATGCTTTCAATTCAATAGCTGTTTTTAAAATAATTGTTAAATCCCTTAAAAATTTAAAGCAGACAGATAAAACCGCCTGCTTGTGTGTGAATTTTTTTCGATTAAATTATTGCCAAATTAATATATAATCAAGAGTCCTCCGATGTGTCCTCATAAGTATCCTGTGAGGTTTGATTGCCTTCGGAATCGAAATATGTTCTTGATTGAACGCAACCGCTGTCGTAATAGGATATTTCACAATAATTTTCGAGATTTCCGCCTGCGTCGTAATACCTCTCTTCGGAAATGAGGTTCATACTGTTATAACTGTATTCAGTGTAGCTTGTTACATTTCCGTCCGAATCAAAGGAGGTTCTTTTTTCGGGATTATCCGAATCGTTGTATTCACATGTGGAGTATTCAAGAAGATTGTCGTCACCATCGTATTTTTCAAGCTTTTCAAGTTTTGAATTGTCGTTGTAATAATAAAGCGTATACGAGGTTATATCGTTGTTTGAATCATATATTGTGGACACCTGAAGCAAGCCATCTTCAAAATTATTAATTGTTGTTTGAGATACGGTGTTATCCGTGTCATACATGTATGAAGTGACCGTTGACGTAAGACCGTCCGAGCCGATAATCTCCTTGCTTTGAAGCATATCCGAGGATGTGTAGCTCATTATTGTGTGTTCAACAATGTCGTCATCCTCCCAGATATATGTTTCCACAAGATTTCCGTCGTTATCATAATATTCAACATTGAGATTTCCATCATCATCGGTTTTAGTCTTGGTGATAAGATTCCCCGAAGTGACAGGGGAGGATTTTTCAATTTTTTCAATGATATAATCACTGTTGTCGGTAGTCTCTTCCTCAGTCTGACTTGCACCGCAGCTGCAAAGAATAACCGTAAGTAAAGCAGCTCCTATAAACATTATCGAAACAAGCTTTTGCATTGGATACACCTCAAATATTATATGATGTTAAAGCAGCGCCGATGCTTCTCTGTCAAGAAGTATGTGCACGTTGCTGTGCTTTTGAAGTAATGATGCCGGACAAAGTGTCGACATATCATCCTTTATCATTGCCCTGACCGCATTTGCTTTTGCACTGCCCTCGGCGATAAGGATAATTTCCCTCGCCTTGAGAATTGATCCCACGCCCATGGTTACAGCTTCCTTGGGCATGGATTGTTCATTTTCAAAATATATTTTATTCGCTTCAATGGTGCTTTGTGATAAAGTCACCTTAAAAGTACCTGTTTTAAATTCACCGGGTTCATTAAAGCCTATGTGCCCGTTTCTGCCTATCCCCAGTATCTGAAGATCTATTCCGCCTGCATTGTCTATCATCCTGTCGTATGTGCCGTCAGTAAAGTACGCCGGATCGGAAGGGTTGCCGTCCGGAATATGAACGTTTTCCTCTTTTATGTCAATCATATTAAAAAGATTTTCATGCATAAATGTGTAATAGCTGTTTTTGTCGTTACGCGGAATGCCGCAGTATTCGTCAAGGTTGAAGGTTGTTACATTTTTAAAGGATATACGGCCGCTTCTGTATGCTTCGATTAAATGCTTATATGTATTTACCGGCGACGCTCCCGTTGCAAGCCCTAAAACAGGGTGTTCCTTTGAACTTACGCAATTGATTACAATTTCCGAAGCCGTTGCTCCGATTTCATTTTCATTGCTGAAAATCCGAATATCCATAAATATTACCATCCCAAAAATTTTATCCACACAATACTATCACAAGACAATAATATTTTCAAGACAAAATTTTAAAAAGGAGTAAGTTATCAACCTCAATTTTATTACTGTAATTATTTTTTATAAACCTTTATATTAGCTTGAATGAGAAAAACAGAAACTAAATTTTTCACTCTATATTGGTGAAATAGCAATAAAAATGTCATATTTTGTTGAGAATAATGCTTTTAAGGCGATGAATTTTTTTCAAACATACTCATATTATATCAAAAAAACTATTGACAAATTTGGAACATAATGGTAATATATGGTAGCAATTGAAAATCCTGAAAGGAAAATGTTGGAAAAAACAAATCAAAAGGCATACGGAAAACCAAAGATTGTATGCCGGAAAGGTCAGATAATGATGTCAAATCAATTAAAAGTAGTGTTGGCGGAAGAAAAGAATGAACTGAAAAGATCCTTATCGGAGCATGGTTTCGATGTGATTGCCGTTCCCAAGGACGGCTCGGAGGTTGCGGCTGCTGTTGAAAAGCATGCCCCGGACGCAGTTGTTATGGATGCATTTATGTCAAGACTGGATGCTTTGGGAGTTCTTAACAAGATAAACGGAATGAGAATTGTTAAAAAACCTGTTATATGTGTAATTTCAAGCTCGGATAACCCTTATTTTGAGCAGCAAATTTTGTCTGCCGGAGCAGATTATTACTTCATTAAACCTGTTGAAGCGCTTTTGGTTGCCGAGCGTATTACGCAAATCATAAGATGGAAAAAGGACAGCGGATTAGGCGACAGAAAAGGCAGGAGAGACGGTATTGCCGTTTCGATGTACCGTGATAACGGGGATCTTGAACTGGTTGTGTCTGAGATTATGCACCAGATAGGCGTGCCCGCTCACATAAAAGGCTATCAGTACTTACGGGAATCGATAATCCTTTCCATTAACGATCCTGAAATGATGAATTCCGTGACAAAACTCCTTTATCCCACCGTTGCGAAGAAATTTGCCACAACTCCCTCAAGGGTTGAAAGAGCGATTAGACATGCCATCGAGGTCGCATGGGACAGGGGAGATGTAGACGTTTTAAGCTCCTACTTCGGTTATACTATCCAGAACAGTCGCGGAAAGCCTACGAACAGCGAATTTATAGCTATGATAAGCGATAAGCTCAGGCTAAATATGAAAATATCATAAATACAACATGGCGTTACAATGCCTACTGTTGGATTTCATTTAATTTCTCCTCCGAAAGAAGCAGATTTTTCCGTCTGCTTCTTTTTTCTTCTTGATTATTCCGGTTTTCTGTGATATGATATGTAAAAATCGGAGGTGAGGGCGTGAATATTCTTCACTTAAAATATGCCGTTGAAATTGAAAAAACGAAGTCCATAAGCAAGGCAGCGGAAAATCTTTTTATGGCGCAGCCCAATCTGTCAAGGGCAATTAAAGAATTAGAGGAAAGCTTGGGTATTACCATATTTAAAAGAACGTCAAAGGGAATTACCGTTACTCCCGACGGTGAAGAATTTCTTCGGTATGCAAGGAGAATTATTTCACAGGTTGACGAGGTTGAGGCAATTTACAGCAGCGGAAGACGCAATAAACAGACTTTCTCCTTGGCAGCTCCCGGATGCAGTTACATTGCTCTTGCTTTTACGGAATTTGCAAAACAACTTCCGAAAAATATTCCCTCCGAAATCTTTTACAGAGAAACAAATACCATGAACGCCATTTCCGATGTTGTTAAGGGCGATTGCAATTTGGGGGTAATAAGGTATCTGACTGTTTTTGATAAATATTTCAGAAATTTAATTGAAGAAAAAAAACTTATTCCCGAGATTATCGCTGATTTTTCTTATGAGCTTGTTATGTCTGAAAAACACCCGCTTGCAAACAAGGATAATATACTTTTGGATGAGCTTAGGGATTACATTGAAATATCCAATGCGGACTCATGCGTTCCGTCACTGCCGTCGGTTGAAGTAAAAAAAGCGGGTCTTTCGGAAATTGCAGATAAGCATATAAATGTATTTGAACGGGCGACTCAGTTTGAAATTCTTGAAAATGTCGCCGATACATTTATGTGGGTATCGCCTCTTCCCGATGAAACCTTGAAAAGATATGGGCTTACAGTGAAAAAATGCAGTCAAAATAACAAAATCTACAGGGATATGCTTATATACAGGAAAGACTACAAGCTTTCCGAGCTTGATAAGCGTTTTATTACCGAGCTCTGCAACTCAAAAAGAAAATATATCAAGTAAATGATTACCTAAATGCTTGCTTGCAAAAAAACTGCCGTAAATCCTAAGATCTGCGGCAGTTTGCAATTTTTAATTTTTATTATTAGCCGAGCTCTGCAAAATACTTGATTGTGCGTACCATCTGGCTTGTGTAGCTGTTCTCGTTGTCGTACCAAGAAACAACCTGAACCTCGTAGAGATCATCGGTGATCTTCGATACCATTGTCTGAGTAGCGTCAAACAATGAGCCGTATCTCATGCCGATAACATCGGAGGATACAATCTGATCTTCATTGTAGCCGAAGCTTTCGGAGGAAGCAGCTTTCATAGCTGCGTTAATGCCCTCTTTTGTAATATCGGCACCTTTAACAACTGCTGTGAGAATTGTTGTGGAGCCGGTGGGAACGGGAACACGCTGAGCTGAACCGATAAGCTTGCCGTTAAGCTCGGGAATAACAAGACCGATAGCCTTTGCTGCACCTGTTGAGTTGGGAACGATGTTTGCAGCGCCTGCTCTTGCTCTTCTTAAGTCGCCCTTTCTGTGAGGACCGTCAAGAATCATTTGATCGCCTGTATAAGCGTGAATTGTTGACATAATACCGCTTTGAACGGGAGCATAATCGTTAAGTGCTTTTGCCATGGGAGCAAGACAGTTCGTTGTGCAGGATGCTGCGGATATAATCTGATCATCTTTTGTCAGAGTGCCTTCATTTACGCTGAAAACGATAGTCTTAAGATCGCTGCCGGCAGGAGCGGAAATAACAACCTTCTTTGCACCTGCGTTGATGTGAGCCATTGACTTATCCTTTGAGCAGTAGAAACCTGTGCATTCAAGAACTACGTCTACGCCGATTTCACCCCAAGGAAGCTTGCATGCGTCTGCTTCTTTGTAAATCGTAAGAGTCTTGCCGTCTACCGTAATGGTATTGGCATCGTCGTCAGCCTCTACAGTGTGAAGACCTTCGCCGATTTTGCCGCAGTAGCCGCCCTGAGCCGTATCATATTTAAGAAGCTGAGCGAGCATTGAAGGCTTGGTGAGATCGTTGATAGCAACAACATCATAGCCTTCTGCGCCGAACATCTGTCTGAATGCAAGACGGCCGATTCTTCCGAATCCGTTAATAGCAACTTTAACTGACATATTAAATTCCTCCAATTATGACTTACGCCATTTTGTTTTATTTTTGCTTTTATATTTTATATCCATTTTGCGTAATATTCAAGTGTTTTGTTAAAAATTTAACCTCTGCCGGAAATATTTGTTTAAGTACACAAAATAATTGTGAATTTCCAATTGATAATTGATGATTTTTTGTTTTGCGTATATTCCGAAATTTACCACGGATTGACCACATTTCTCGGCTTTCCCGCCAAAAACGCATCTATGTTTCCTTTAAAAATATCCATAAGACGCTCTCGTGTTTCAAACGCCGCCCAAGCTATATGGGGAGTGATAAAACAATTTTTTGCCGTCAGAAGCGGATTATCCTTTTTCGGAGGCTCCGTTGAGAGCACATCGAGTCCCGCTCCGGACAGCTTGCCGCTGTTGAGCGCATCCGCCAAAGCCTGCTCGTCAACCACTGTTCCCCTTGAAGTATTGATAAGGTATGCTCCGTCCTTCATATCATGTATAAATTCCCTGTTTACACACCCCTCCGTTTCGGGCGTAAGAGGACAGTGCAGGGTTATAAAATCGGAATTTTTAATCATATTCTCTTTCGTTACAAATTTAACATAGTCCGGATTGCCATCATGAAGTCTCGGAGTGTAGGAAATTATCCTCATCCCGAATGCATTCGCTCTCTGAGCTACCGCTTTTCCTATTCTGCCGAATCCGAAAATTCCCAAAGTCTTTCCGTTAAGCTCCGTTAAAGGCGTTTTCCAGTAGCAAAAGTCGTCCGATTTGCACCAGTCTCCGCTTTTGACAGAGCAGGAATGAAGACCGACTTCATTTGTCATTTCAAGGATAAAAGCCATTACATGTTGTGCAACCGCCTCGGTGGAATAAGACGGTATGTTTGAAACGGGAATGTGTTTTTCTCTTAAATGCTCGTAATCCGCAATATTGTACCCCGTAGATAAAAGAGCAACGAATTTAAGCTTGGAAAGCTTATCTATAATTTCTCTTGTAATGGGAGTTTTGTTCGTTATGAGAATTTCGGCATCCTTTGCTCTCTCAACAATTTTATCCTTCGGCGTCCTGTCGTATATTTCAGTGTCGCCGACTTCCTGCAGAAAGTCCCATGATAAATCTCCGGGATTTTCCGTGTATCCGTCAAGTATTACTATTTTCATTTTTGTCGCTCCGTTCCGTTATATAAAATCTATGCAGCTGCATAATATCAGACGATAAAAGTGTCATACCTTTGTTAATTCGGTATTTTTTCTATTATACAATATATTTTATTATATTTGCAAGCCCCGAGCCTTTGAATTTCAAAATGACATTTATTTTGCCGGTTGGTTTAGAATGTGTTTCGATTTAAATATATCGATAAATATATATCGATATACAAATTTTATAATTTACATTTCAAAAAGATTTTGTTAAAATATTAACAAGAAGAGGAAAGGGGAGTCAAAATGGGCATTTCACAGACTGTCATCAGAAGATTGCCGTCATATTTGCATTATTTAAGGCAGCTTCCGGATGAGACGGTAAATGTATCTGCCACTGCCATTGCGGGAGCATTGGGTTTGGGCGATGTTCAGGTCAGGAAAGATCTTGCGCTTATATGCGGCGGCGGCAAGCCGAAAATCGGATATGACAGGCTTTCTCTCATAAACTCTCTTGAAACAAGGCTGGGATACAAAGACAAAAAGCTTGCGGTTATTGCAGGCGCAGGCAAGCTCGGTTCCGCTTTTCTTGAATTTAAAGGCTTTGAGGAAAACGGTCTCAATATTGTAGCGGCTTTTGATAACGATATCTCCAAAGTCGGATATTCCGATTCGGGAAAGTACATATATCCCATGAGTGATTTCTGCGATTTCTGCAAAACGGAACATGTGCTTATCGGAGTGATAACCGTTCCGTGGCAGGCGGCTCAATCGGTGTGTGATATGATGTCCCGGTCTGGAATAAAGGCAATTTGGAATTTTGCTCCGGTAAAACTCGAAGCCCCCGACGATATTCTTATACAAAATGAAAATCTTGCGTCATCTTTGGCTTTATTGTCAAGCCATTTAACTTAAGTAATTAAATTTCTATATCAACATTGTTTAATAATACTTTTTTCATAAAGGAGAAATGTGAAATGAATAAGTACAACATTGCTCAGGATCCCGAATCCCTTGAAACAGTGCTTGCATCTGTCAGAGAGGCACAGAAGGTTTTTGCCACCTATTCACAGGAACAGGTTGACAAAATCTTTCTCGCAGCTGCAACGGCTGCAAACAAAATGCGTATTCCTCTTGCAAAAATGGCTGTTGAAGAGACGGGCATGGGCGTAGTGGAGGACAAGGTTATTAAAAACCACTATGCGGCCGAATATATCTATAACGCCTACAAAGATACAAAGACCTGCGGCGTTATAGAGGAGGATAAGGCTTACGGCATAAAGAAAATTGCCGAGCCTATAGGCGTTGTCGCAGCTGTAATTCCGACTACAAACCCAACCTCAACCGCAATCTTTAAAACTCTTATTTCACTTAAAACAAGAAACGGCATTATTATCAGTCCTCACCCCAGAGCGAAAAAATGCACGGCGGAAGCGGCAAAAGTCGTTCTTGATGCAGCTGTTGAGGCAGGCGCTCCCGAGGGAATTATAGGATGGATAGAAACTCCGTCGCTTGAAATGACAAACACTCTTATGAAAGAGGCCGACATTATCCTCGCCACAGGCGGCCCCGGAATGGTCAAGGCTGCTTATTCCAGCGGCACTCCGGCTCTGGGAGTAGGTGCGGGAAATACACCGGCTATTATTGATGACTCCGCAGATATTATTCTTGCGGTAAACTCAATCATACATTCAAAAACATTTGACAACGGCATGATATGCGCATCCGAGCAATCCGTTATAGTTCATAAGGATGTTTACAACAAGGTCAGAAAAGAATTTCTTGACAGAGGATGCTATTTCCTTAACAGCGATGAGCTTAACAAAGTAAGAAAAACCATCTTGATTAACGGAGCGTTAAATGCTAAAATAGTAGGACAGAAGCCCTTTACTATCGCAGCTTTGGCGGGAGTGAAAATTCCCGAGGAGACCAAGGTTCTTATAGGCGAAGTCGAAAGCGTTGACATCAGCGAGGAGTTTGCCCATGAAAAACTGTCTCCCGTGCTTGCTATGTACAAGGCTCAGAGCCTTGATGACGCATTTGATAAGGCTGAACACCTTATTGCGGACGGCGGATACGGTCACACGTCCTCAATTTACCTCAATACCGACGCACGCAGCGAACAGCTCTCCGTATTTTCCGAGAGAATGAAAACATGCCGTATTCTTGTAAATACACCTTCATCTCAGGGCGGTATCGGCGATATGTACAACTTCAAGCTTGCGCCTTCCCTTACTTTGGGCTGCGGCTCCTGGGGCGGAAATTCCGTTTCCGAAAACGTTGGCGTGAAGCATCTTTTAAACGTTAAAACTGTTGCCGAGAGGAGAGAGAATATGCTTTGGTTCAGAGCACCTGAAAAGGTTTACATAAAGAAGGGCTGTCTGCCTGTGGCTCTTGACGAGCTTAAAACCGTAATGCACAAGAAAAAAGCTTTTATCGTTACCGATAGCTTCCTTTACAAAAACGGTTATACAAAACCCATTACCGACAAGCTTGATGAAATGGGAATTTTGCACACCACATTCTTTAATGTTGCTCCAGATCCCACACTTGCATGCGCAAAGGAAGGCGCAGCTCAAATGACAGCTTTTGAACCCGATGTGATTATAGCCGTAGGCGGCGGCTCGGCTATGGACGCCGGCAAGATTATGTGGGTTATGTACGAGCATCCCGAAGCAGATTTTATGGATATGGCAATGCGTTTTGTCGATATCAGAAAGAGAATCTACACATTCCCGCATATGGGTGACAAGGCGTATTTTATTGCGGTTCCGACCTCTGCGGGTACAGGCTCTGAGGTAACTCCCTTTGCGGTTATCACCGATGAGAAGACCGGCGTAAAATATCCTCTTGCGGATTATGAGCTGCTTCCGAAAATGGCTATAGTAGATGCGGATATGCATATGACAGCACCCAAGGGACTTACCGCCGCTTCCGGTATCGATGCTGTAACCCACGACCTTGAAGCATATGCATCAATGATGGCAACCGATTACACGGACGGACTTGCTCTCCGTTCCTTGAAGATGATATTTGAAAATCTTCCGGCTGCATATGATAACGGACCAAATGACCCCGCAGCAAGAGAAAAAATGGCAAATGCCGCTACAATGGCAGGTATGGCTTTTGCAAACGCCTTCTTGGGTGTCTGCCATTCCATGGCTCATAAGTTAGGTGCTTTCCATCACCTTCCTCACGGCGTGGCAAATGCGCTTATGATAGACGAGGTTCTGCGTTTTAATGCCGCTGAGGTTCCCGCCAAGATGGGTACATTCCCTCAGTATGATCATCCGCATACTCTTGCACGCTACGCAGAGGTTGCAGACTATCTCGGTATAAAGGGTAAAAATGACAGCGAAAAGCTTGAAAATCTCATCAAAGCCATTGACGAGCTTAAAGAGAGAGTGGGCATTAAAAAGACAATCAGGGATTATGTTCCCGATGAGCAGGATTTCCTTGACCGGCTTGATGATATGGTTGAGCAGGCGTTTGACGACCAATGCACAGGTGCAAACCCCAGATATCCTCTTATGAGTGAAATCAAGCAAATGTATCTTAACGCTTATTACGGCACACATGAAAATGTATAATATAAGGAGGATTTGACAATGAGCTTTAATCTTGACAGAGTAATTGCCGTCAGAAACAACAAAACCGTTTACCGTGACGGCGGCAAGGCAATAAAGGTGTTTGACGCAGCATATAAAAAGGCGGATATCCTCAATGAAGCTTTAAATCAGGCGAGAATTGAAGAGACAGGTCTGAATATACCTAAAATTCAGGAGGTTACCGTTGTAGAGGGCGGCAAATGGGCAATTGTTTCGGATTACATTGAAGGAAAAACCCTTGCAAGGCTTATGGAGGAAAATCCCGATAAGTATGACGAATATCTCAATCTTTTCGTTGATCTCCAGCTTCAGGTCCACTCTATGAAGTGTCCTCTGCTTAACAAGCTTAAGGATAAAATGAACCGAAAAATATCCGAAGCGGATATTGACGCCACAACCCGTTACGAGCTTCATACACGCCTTGAGGGTATGCCGAAGCATAATAAAGTTTGCCACGGCGATTTTAACCCTTCAAATATCATCATTTCTTCGGAGGGAACCCCTTACATTCTTGACTGGTCCCACGCCACTCAGGGCAACGCTTCCGCCGATGCGGCAAGAACATATCTTCTGTTCTGGCTGAGCGGGGATATGAACAGCGCTGAAAAATATCTCGATCTGTTCTGCAAAAAGAGCGATACCGCAAAACAGTATATCCAGAAATGGCTCCCGATTGTCGCAGCATCTCAATCGGTTAAGGGAAATCCCAAGGAGAGAGAGTTCCTCCTCTCATGGGTAAATGTTGTGGAATATGAATAATTCACAATAATCTTACAATGTAAAAAAACAAGCAGGCGGGGGCTTTTGCCCTCTTGCCTGTGTTGTTGCGGAAACATATCAAAAAAATTCAGAAAAGGATGGTTCACTTATGAAAATTACTGTATGTATCGGAAGCTCCTGTCATCTTAAGGGATCAAGAAGCGTTGTTGAAGAACTTCAATACCTCATTGCGGAAAACAATTTAAACGATAAGGTCGAATTGGGCGGCACTTTCTGTATGGGCAAATGTCAGGACGGAGTTTGCGTTACCGTAGATGATAAATTTTTCTCCGTTTCACCCGAAACAACCAAGGAATTTTTTGAAAAAGAAGTACTTGCAAAGGTGTGATGGGATTTGCTGATTCAAATTTGTGTCGGAAGCTCATGCCATATAAAAGGCTCGGAGGAAATTGTGGAGCTTTTCGGAGAATATATCAAAAAATATAAGCTTGACAATGAGATAACTCTTGCCGGAAGTTTTTGCACCGGAAAGTGCAACCGACAGGGAGTTACGGTGCAGTTCGACGATGAAATTGTCACCGGCATTACAAAAGACGACTTTAAAGAGGTATTCAAAAAATACGTCCTTGATCCTCTGAGTGTTAAGGAAATCTGATTGAAAGGACTGCTTACAAATGGCTGAAGTTCTCAGACTGAAAAAATCAAATTGTAAAAATTGTTATAAATGTATCCGCCACTGTCCGGTAAAGGCTATCAGAATTTCAGGCAATCAGGCGCACATAGTGGAGAATGAATGTATTCTTTGCGGTCAATGCTTTGTTGTCTGTCCTCAAAATGCCAAGGAGATTGTTGACGAAACGGAAAAGGTAAAAGTTCTTATCCAGTCAGGTGCTCCCGTTTATGCAAGCATAGCTCCGTCGTTTGCCGCAAATTACGGAGGCATAGGAATAGGCGGCGTTGCGAAGGCTCTTAAGAAGCTCGGGTTTGAGCAGACTGAAGAGACTGCCGTCGGAGCAACCATCGTCAAAAAGGAGTATGAGCGTATTCTTAAAGAGGATAAGCCCGATATACTCATTTCTTCTTGCTGCCACAGCCTGAATTTGCTTATTCAGAAGCATTTTCCGGCAGAGCTTCCTTATCTTGCGGATGTACTTTCTCCTATGCAGGCTCACGGACAGGATATTAAAAAACGATGTCCCGAGGCTAAGGTTGTGTTTATCGGACCCTGTGTGGCAAAAAAGGATGAGGCGGCTGTTTACGGAGGCAGCATAGATGCTGTGCTTACCTTTGAAGAGCTTACAAACTGGCTTAATGATGAAAATATAACCATGGAACCGGATATGGATTTTGAAAAAAGAAGCCGAACAAGGATTTTTCCCACAACAGGAGGCATTTTGAATTCAATGGATAAGATTGACGATTATACATATCTTGCCATTGACGGTACGGAAAACTGTATTGCGGCTCTTCGGGATATAGAAGAGGGGAACCTGCATAAATGCTTTATTGAAATGTCCTCTTGTGCTGGAAGCTGTATCAGCGGACCTGTTATGGAAAAATTCCACCGCTCACCTGTCAGGGATTATGTTGCCGTAAAAAAATACGCCGGGTCGGAGGACTTTGATACTTATACATATTCTCAAAGCGAGCTTACAAAAAATATTTCCTTTATCGACAAAAAGCTTAAAATGCCTACAGAAGCGGAAATTATGGCAACGCTGCGAACAATGGGCAAAAATAAAAAATCCGACGAGCTGAACTGCGGTTCCTGCGGTTATAACACCTGCCGTGAAAAAGCAATTGCAATACTTCAGGGCAAGGCGGATGTTTCCATGTGCCTGCCGTTCCTAAAGGAAAAAGCGGAAAATTTTTCCGATACGATTATAAACAACACCCCCAACGGAATTATCGTTATTAACGATGATTTGGAGGTTCAGCAGGTTAATAAGGCTGCAATGAAGATTATGAACCTTTCAAGCGCATCCGATATTTTGGGCGAACAGGTTGTCAGAGTTCTTGATCCCTCCGATTTTATGGAGGTCAGGAAAACGGGAATGGCAATCCACGGCAAGCGTATTTATTTGGCGGAGTATGATAAATATGTTGAGGAAACAATTACACTTGACAGAGAGTATCATATTTTGATATGTATAATGAGGGACGTAACGGACGAGGAAAACGAACGCAGGAAAAAAGAATCTATCGGCAAGCAGACTGTTGAAATTGCGGATAATGTTGTCAATAAACAGATGCGGATAGTTCAGGAAATAGCGTCTTTGTTGGGTGAGACGACCGCCGAAACAAAAATTGCCCTTACAAAGCTTAAGGAGTCGATAACCGATGAATAATCTTTGCGCCGACATAGGATACCGCAGCATTAACCACTATGGGGAAGAGCTGTGCGGAGATCATGTTGATGTTGTTGAGCAGGATGAAAATTCAATGGTAATCGTGCTTGCGGACGGATTGGGAAGCGGCGTAAAGGCAAGCATCCTCTCAACTCTTACATCAAAAATTATCTCCACGATGATGGCAAGCGGTTTGTCAATCGAGGATTGCGTTGAGACAATTGCGGCGACGCTCCCTATCTGCACCTCAAGAGGAGTAGCTTACTCCACTTTTACGATTATCCGACTTGTCAATAACAGAGAAGCGGAAATCATACAGTATGACAATCCGCTGTTAATTCTTTTGCGTGACGGCGAAAACTACGATTATCCCAAAACGGAAATGAATATCGGCGGAAAAAAGATTTACAAATCCGTGATACCGCTGATGGAGGATGATATTTTTATTGCCATGAGCGACGGCTGTCCTCATGCCGGGATAGGTACGGCTTATAATTTCGGCTGGAAAAGACAGGACATCATAGAGTATATGAAAACCTTTTACTATGTCGGATATACAGCCAAAACCTTGTCGTCAATCCTGCTTGACGAGGTTGACAGACTTTACGGCCACAAGCCCGGTGATGATGCTACGGTATGCACCGTCAGAATAAGAAAACGTCAGCCTATGAATATGCTTTTCGGTCCTCCGTCAAATCCCGACGACTGCAATAAGATGATGTCTTTGTTTTTCTCAAAAGAAGGCAAACATATAATCTGCGGCGGCACAACCTCATCCATAGCGGCAAAGTATTTGGGCAAACCTATTAAGCCCAGCCTTGAGTTTGTGGATAAGGAAATTCCCCCTATAGCCGAGCTTGAGGGAGTGGATCTTGTAACCGAAGGAGTTATAACCGTAAACAAGGTTGTCGAATATGCAAGAGATTATTTGGTTGACAATAAATTCTACGAAAAGTGGAGCGTCGGCCGAGACGGTGCTTCACTTATTTGCAGACTGCTTTTTGAAGAGGCCACGGATATTAACTTCTATGTTGGAAGAGCTGTAAATCCCGCCCACCAAAATCCGGATTTGCCTATAAATTTCAATATCAAAATGAATCTTGTTACGGATCTTTCCGACTGCTTGAAAAAAATGGGGAAGCGGATAAAAGTCAGCTATTTTTGATTTTATTCTTTGTATATATGTTTGTTCATGAAAGGAATTGCATAAAAAGATGAGAAAGTTTGATACTAAGGTACAATATCTTAAATATAAGGTGCTTCGAGAGGTTGCAAGACAGGCGTGGAACGACACCTTGCTTGAAAATCTTCTTGAAATACCAAAGATTATCGTACCCGGCAACGAGCCTACTATGCGCTGCTGCGTATATAAGGAGAGAGCAATTCTTTCCGAAAGGGTTAAGCTCGCTATGGGAGGCGATCCGAACAACCACAATTGTATAGAGGTTATCGATATAGCCTGCGATGAATGCCCAATAGGCGGTTATGAGGTTACAAATGCATGCAGAGGCTGTCTTGCCCACAGATGCGAGGATGTGTGCAAAAGGGGAGCTATTTCTTTTGATCATCAGCAGAAGGCTCATATTGACAAGTCTAAATGTGTTGAATGCGGTCAATGTGCAAAGGTTTGTCCCTACGGTGCAATTACGGACAATGTAAGACCGTGTGTGCGTTCATGCAAGGTTAAAGCGATTACCATGGATGAACAAAGAACTGCGGTTGTGAATAATGATAAGTGCATTTCCTGCGGTGCCTGTGTTTATCAATGCCCATTCGGCGCAATTATGGATAAATCATATATTTTAAATGTAATAGACATGATTAAGAAGTCTGAAAACAATACGAGATATAAAGTTTACGCTGTTGTCGCTCCGTCAATTGCCAGTCAGTTTACTTATGCCAAGTTGGGACAGGTTATTTCAGGGATAAAGGCTCTTGGATTTTTTACCGTGGTTGAAGCCGCTTTGGGCGCCGATATGGTTGCGTATGCGGAAGCAAAAGAGCTTGCGGAAAAAGGGTTCCTCACAAGCTCCTGCTGCCCGGCATTTGTTGATTATGTCAAAAAACAGTTTCCGGATCTTGCCGAGCATATCTCTCATAATCTTTCTCCTATGGCAACGATTGCTAAATTTATGAAGGAGCGGGAGCCTGACTGCAAAATTGTATTTATAGGTCCGTGCACCGCAAAAAAAATGGAATTTAAAAAGGAAGAGGTCAGACCGTATATTGACAGTGTTATGACCTTTGAAGAACTCCAGGCGCTGTTTGACAGTAAGGATTTGGACATTACGCTGATGAACGAGGATGTTCTTGACAACGCTTCGTATTACGGCAGGATTTTCGCCAGAAGCGGCGGTCTTTCCGATGCAGTTAAACAAGCGCTTTCCGAGCATGGAATTGAAAACTTTGATTTAAAGGCTGTTCCATGCGACGGAATAGAAGCCTGCAAAATCGCATTGCTTAAAGCCTCAAAGCGTGTCCTTGACGGCAACTTTATTGAGGGAATGGCTTGCGGCGGAGGCTGTATCGGCGGCGCAGGATGCTTGACTCACGGTGAAAAGAATAAGTCTGAGGTTGATAAGTACGGCAGAGAAGCATACGAAAAAACAATATCGGATGCAATAAGCATTTTGAAGTAACAAGTAAAAAGTGTTTGAAACATACAGCGGCGGCTCAGGCTTCCGCTGTTTTTCGTTTGTGCATTCATTACGAGTATGTGAAAAATATTTTGTGGAATATTCAACTTGTAAAATCCCGAATTTTCTGTAAAATGGTACTCAGAAAAGAATAGAGAGGACAGCCGTATGGAAAAAATCACTTTTGAATATACAGATATTACCGGTGGATTTTGGCGCAGGATACAACAAACCGTAAGCAATGTCAGCATATATAACATATACAAGCGTTTTTCGGAAACGGGAAGATTTGACGCTATGAAGTGCAGCCGAGAAAAAGCCGAAATTGTTGATCCTCATATTTTTTGGGATTCGGATATAGCAAAGTGGATTGAGAGCTTATCGTACATTATCGAGAAAGAACCTCATGCGGATCTTGAAGCGGTTGCGGATGAGGTTGTAGACATTATTGAGGAAAACAGAGAGGAAAGCGGATATTTTAACTGCTGCTATCTATCAAAATTCCCTGAAAAAAAATTTACCGACCGCACGGATCATGAGCTTTACTGCGCAGGGCATCTTATTGAAGCGGCAATCGCATATTATAATTCCACCGGAAAAAGGAAACTTCTTGATATTATGGAAAAATATGTCGATTACATATATAAGGTGTTTTTCATAGATAAGTCAGCCGCTTTCACAACTCCGGGACATGAGGAAATTGAGCTTGCGCTTGTAAAGCTGTACAGATTGACAAATAATAAGAAATACCTCGATTTGGCGGAGTTTTTCATTGACAGCAGAGGTCAAAAAAATGAAAGAGAATATAACGGAGTAGACCATAAATACTCCCAAAGTCATTTGCCCGTAAGAAAGCAGAAAACTGCCGAAGGTCACTGCGTCAGAGCAGGCTATCTTTACTCCGCTATGGCGGATATTGCAAAAATTGAAAATGATGAAGAGCTTTTTGACGCTTGCAGGAGTATTTTTGACGATATTATAAGCAAAAAAATGTATATCACCGGAGGAACAGGCTCCGCCGCCCGCGGAGAGGCGTTTACAATTCCCTATGATTTGCCAAATCTTACAGCGTATTCCGAAAGCTGCTCGGCTTTGGCGCTGGCATGGTTCGCCGCAAGAATGTCGATTATAGAGCCTGACTCAAAATATGCCGACACCGTTGAGCGTATAATTTACAATAACGGTCTTTCGGGAATTTCTCTTGACGGAAAATCATTTTTCTATGTAAATCCTCTTGAAATACGCACGGAGCTTTTAAACAGAAATACATCTCAGGCAAATACAAGCGAAAATTTGCCCATAACCGGCAGACTGGAGGTCTTCGACTGTTCCTGCTGCCCTCCCAATATTACAAGGTTTATTTCCTCTATAGCCGATTTTATGTATACATATCAAGAGGATGAAGTTTTTGTTCACCAATATATTATGAGCAAAACTCAAACGGAACATTTTATAATTTCCCAGGAAACGGATTATCCAAACAGCGGACGAATTAAAATTACCGCCGAAAATATAGGTAAAATTGCCCTGAGAATACCTTTTTGGTGCAGAGAATATGAAATTTTTCTCAACGGAACAAGAGCGGAATATATTTTAGATAAGGGGTACGCATATATAAATCTTAACGGAGCGTATTCGGAAATTGAACTGAATTTAAAAATGACGCCGTTACTCGTTTATCCGTCCCCGAAAATCCACGACTGCAAAGGAACTGTTGCTGTTATGCGGGGGCCTGTTGTCTACTGTGCAGAGGGAATTGATAACGAGTTTCCCGTATCGGAGTTTGTTATCTCCGGCACTCCCGAATTTTCCGAAGAGTACAGTGATTATTTCGGAACTTATGTTTTATACGCCGACGGAAAAGCACCAAGGGACGAAGAACACCTTTATTCCTTCGATCCGCCTGAATATGAACAAGCAAAAATCAAGCTTATTCCGTACTTTGGATTTGCGAACAGGGGACAGTCCGATATGGAGGTATATCTTTTAAAATAAACCATTGACAGTGCCTTTTTCGGCAACATATTTTACAAAAGCTTTAGCCGGTTCATACATTTTTTCATCTTTTTATATATTGTCATTATAGAGAAAACTTTGATATAATAGCCTTTAGCCGAATGTTTGGCTTATGTTTGTTTGTGAAAGGAAAATTTCTGAAAAAGATGGAATTGGATATTTATGATTTTGATAAGACCCTGTTGCCCTTTGACAGCGGCGGAAAATTTTGGAGCTATTGTATTCGCCATTATCCGTGGATATTAAGCTGCGCACCCTATCAGTTTTTGGGACTGATATTATATTGTCTCGGAATATATGACCTGACAAAGCTTAAAAAGCCGTTCTTCTCGTTTTTGACGATGATTCCCAAGAAAAAAGCGGCTGAAAAATTTTGGGATAAATACGATAAGTATATTTATGATTGGGCAAAGAAGGAAAACCGAGAGCGGTACTCCGTTATTGTAAGTGCCAGCCCCGACCTTATTATTTCCGAAATCGCAAAAAGAATTGAAATTGACGATTATATTTGTACAATCCATGACAAAAACGGAGCTGTTATAGGAAAAAATTGCCATGATGCGGAAAAAGTCAGACGCTTCCGTGAAAAATATCCCGATGCCGAGGTTATAAATGTTTACTCCGACAGTATAAAAAACGATAAGTATATTTTTTCCCTTGCAAAGCATTGCTTCCATGTTGTAAAGGGAAAAAGGATCCCCTTTGAATTTAAGAATATGTACCCCGAAGGATAGCAATTCTATGAATGTATACGATTTTGACAATACGATTTACGACGGAGAAACTCTTGTGGATTTTATCTTGTACTATATCCGTCGTGATATTCGCATTTGGAAGTACATTCCAAAGCTTTTATATATATGCTTTCGAGACGCTTTTCACCTTTTTACCGTTGAACAGGCGATAGATGCCTATGCGTCGTTTCTTGAAGGCTATTACGTAAAGCTTGACAATATCGAAGCGGATGTGAAAAAATTTTGGGATAAGAATGAAAAGAAAATCAAGCCTTTTTACGATAATATTCGCAGGGATGACGATATAATAGTTTCCGGTTCCACAGATTTTCTTCTTGATGAAATTATGGAGAGAATGAATATAAAAAATTATGTGGGATCTTCAATCGATAAGAAAACCGGTAAATTCACAAGGCTATGTTTCCTTGATAATAAGGTTAAAATATTTAAAGAGCTGTATCCTGACGCACATATAGATAATTTTTATACAGATTCCATGAACGACAAGTCCATGATGGATATTGCCGATCACGTTTATTTTGTTAAGGGCAGCAAGATAAAACAAATTAAGTGAGGTTAAATATGGGCAAAATAAAGGATTTCCTTGATCGAAAGATTGTTACAAAGGATGTAGGCGAAGATACATACCTGACATGGCGGGAGGCTTTGTCGTATACCGTGGGCAGAGGAGCCCAGGGGATGAGTACGTCAATGACCGCTTCAAAGTATGTTAATTATTTCATAACCGATATTCTTCATATTCCTGCCAGCACTGCATCAAATATAAGATTGTATTGCGGTATTTTTGATGCTATAAACGACCCGATTATGGGCGTTATAGTTGACAAAACAAGAACAAAGTACGGTAAGATGAGACCATATATCAAATATGCGCCATATTTTGTTTCTTTGTTTATGCTGTTGTTCTTTGTCGGCTCAAACAATCTGTCTTACGGGGCAAAGCTTGCACTTACCGTCGTTGCGTTTGTGGGACTTGACGTTACATACACAGCCTTTGATGTGCCGATGGGAGCATTGGCATTCAGTATGACGCCTAACGGCACCGAGCGAACGAAGCTGTATGGAATTGCATCTATCGGGCGAATGATCTTGGGCGCAATTCCGGCAGGACTTGTTTCTTTTGCCGCATGGCTTCCGTACTTTAATTCAAATCTCGATAAGGCTTACCTTGCAGCAGCGGTTATTTCAGCCGTATTCATAATAATCCTCACCCGTTTTACATTCAGGAATACTACCGAAAGATTGGAACACCATGAAGAGACTCCAAGTCTTAAGGAATGTCTTAAACTTCTCGTAACGAACAGACCTTTGCTCATGCTCTTTACCGGCAATATAATTTATGTAATAATAAAGGTTGCGGAGCAGGCTTCTTTCTACTTTGCGTACGATTCACTGTTTAACGCCAAGTATAACGGTATTCTTGATGTTGCAAAGGCTCCCGGCTCTGTGCTTGCAGGAATTTTAGTCCCTCTTATAGTTGAAAAATTAGGCGAAAAATCCGACTCAAAGAAATTTTACCAGGTATGCTGCCTTGCCGGAGCAATCCTTAACGGTTTGTATGCGCTGACAACATACAACGGAATTGTGAATAAGGCTGCCGACGAACCCGTATCAACGGGAATAGGTATCCTTGTCGTTGTTTTCTCAATGCTTGTAACCTTCCCCATGGAATTTAAAAATCTTATGCAGAAGGAAATGGAAGCGGAAACCGTTGACTATGTGGAATGGAAAACCGGTAAGCGCGTTGAGGGGACAATGCTTTCAATTATGAGCTTTACGGGAAAGCTTGAGGGAACGCTCTCATCTTTTATTTGTCTTCAGATACTTTCAAGGACAGGTTATCAGGAGCATACAACGGATGTTCCCACTGTTCAGAATCTTGCAACAAGAAAAGGACTTTTTGCAATGACTACGATTATGCCCATGATAGGCTATGCGTTGATGCTTATTCCTATGTTCTTCTATAACATATCCGGAGACAGTCATAGACAAATGATGAAGGATATTATGGAGCGCAGAGAAGCGAACAATGAGTTTAATTACGGAGAAAAGGTAAATACGGATAACTCTGAAAATGCCGCAGAAACGGCAGAGGATAAAGCCGAAACTGCGGCCACTAAAACCAATAAATAAATAATTTTTAAATTTAAACAAATGAAAAAAACGACCGGGTAAGGACAATTCCGGTCGCTTTTTTCTATGATAACGCGAAAAGCAGATGAAAGCATCTTTTCTTGTAGTTTTCTTAGCATAATCATTTTGACATAAATGTCAAGAACTTTTTCAAAAAACACAAAAAAATATTTAATCAAAAATTTATGGCAGGAAAAAACCCTCAGTTTAATTAACTTTTTGCAATATATATGAATAAACTGTTAATAAAGTTTGCAACACTTGTTAATATTTTAACAATCGATGTGAAAAATACTTTATTGACAGGCCGGGTACCAATCAATTTCATGGAAGTATGTTTCGGACAATGAGCTTGGAAGCTGCGTAATTTAATCTGAGGTCGTTCAATTTTTCTTGAATCCTTCTCTTTTTTGACTGCCGAAATAATGGATATATAAGAATATTTAATTGCAAAAATATGACAATATGCACAATTAAACGCAACAATTTTTGACATATATTTGATGTATTTAATGGTTGACACGGGCTTTAGTTGAGCTTATAATTATTTTATCACAAATGAAATGTTCAAATACCGTTTCATTTAATCGTGATGTTGCGCACAAATTCTTTATCTATGCGCAGCAAGAATTTAATTGGAGGTTATTTTCATGAAGATCAAAAAAATCCTCGCTGTAGTCCTTTCTCTTTGTATGATTTTTGCTCTTGCCGCTTGTTCATCAAGTATAGAAGATGAAGAAGCAAGCACGGAAGAAGCAGGAGCATCCACATCAAGTGAAGGCACAATCAAAATCGGCGGTATCGGACCCCTTACAGGCGATGTTGCTCAGTACGGTGTTGCCGTTAAGCTCGGTGCAGAGCTTGCCGTAGCCGAAATCAACGCTGCCGGCGGTATAAACGGTTACCAGATTGAGTTCAAAATGGAAGACGATGTGGGCGATGCCGAAAAGGCAGTTACAGCTTACGGTTCTCTTAAGGACTGGGGTATGCAGATGGTTATGGGTACTGTTACTTCCACACCTTGTATTTCTGTTGCTTCCGAGGCTGCTGCGGACAATATGCTCCTTCTCACTCCTTCAGGTTCTGCCGTTGAGTGTCTTGAGGCAGGCGACACACTCTTTAGAATGTGCTTCTCCGATCCTAACCAAGGTATAGGCGCTGCTGACTTTATCGCTGACAACGATCTTGCTACTACGGTTGCTATAATTTACAACAGCTCCGATACATATTCAACAGGTATCATGGAGAAGTTCACAGAGGAAGCTGCCGAGGTTGGTCTTGAAATCGTTGCAACAGAAGCTTTCACAAACGACAGCGCAACAGACTTTAGTGCACAGCTTACCAATATTAAGGAAACCGGCGCAGACCTTCTCTTCCTTCCCATTTACTACACTCCCGCTTCACTTATCATTTCTCAGGCAACGGCTATGGGTTATGAGCCTACATACTTTGGCAGTGACGGTATGGACGGTATCCTCGGTATGGAAAATATCGATGTTGACCTTATCGATGGCGTTATGTATCTTACTCCCTTTATCGAGTCCTCAACAGATGACGCAACTGTAAACTTCGTAGAGAGCTTTACTGCTGCATATCCCGATCAGACTGCTTACATGAACCAATTCGCAGCAGACGCTTATGATGCTATCTATGCTCTTAAGGCAGCAGCCGAATCATGCAGCATTACTCCCGATATGGATGCTTCTACAGTAGGCGACTTAATGAAGGTTGCTATGACTGAAATCACTATTGACGGTGTTACAGGTACAGGTATTACTTGGGGAGAAGACGGCGAGCCCAATAAGACTCCCAGAGTTGCCAAGATTGAAAACGGTGAAATTGTAGCCGCTTAATTCAGCT
This sequence comes from Clostridiales bacterium, assembly GCA_021200555.1. Classification (GTDB taxonomy): domain Bacteria; phylum Bacillota; class Clostridia; order Oscillospirales; family Acutalibacteraceae; genus UBA1081. The sequence goes on from JAJQGK010000122.1 coordinate 52,763, forward strand.
CTTATATCAATGTGGGTATGCTGCACCGACTGCGGCATACCCTATATTGGAATAATAGAGCTACCACTGATTTAATCAGTGTCTGCTTAACAATCGGCAATTGATAATTAGCAATATCCGATACGCAGGTAATTGTCAATTGCCGGTTATTAAGCAAATATTTTGTTTTATTTTCTTTTTGTTTGGGAGTGGGAAATATGAAGTTTCTTTCACAGCTGATTTCGGGAATAAGCCTTGGCAGCATATATTCTCTTATTGCATTGGGCTATACCATGGTTTACGGTATAGCAAAAATGTTGAATTTTGCTCACGGCGATGTTATTATGGTGGGTGCGTTCGTTGTTTATACAATGTGTGTAACGCTTAATCTCTCTCCCATACTCGGTGTGCTTATCGCAATAGCATTTTGCACTGTCTTGGGTATGGTTATTGAACGTCTCGCATATAAACCCTTAAGACAAGCGACATCACTCGCTGTTCTTATTACTGCTATAGGCGTCAGCTATTTCCTTCAAAATACCGCTCTTCTGATTTTCGGTTCTGATACCAAGAAGTTTACATCGGTAGTGTCAATAAGTTCTGTCTCATTGGCGGACGGTCAACTTATTATTTCCGGTGAAACTATAGTAACTATAATTGTTTCCGTTGTAATTATGGTTGCGCTGTCGCTGTTCGTAAACAAGTCAAAGCCCGGAAAGGCAATGAGAGCTGTTTCCGAAGATAAAGGCGCGGCACAGCTTATGGGAATAAATGTAAATGCTATGATAGCTTTGACATTTGCCATAGGTTCAGGACTTGCGGCAATTGCCGGTGCGCTTCTTTGCTCTGCGTATCCCGCTCTCAGCCCATATACAGGCGCAATGCCCGGAATTAAGGCATTTGTTGCAGCTGTTTTCGGCGGTATCGGCTCCATTCCCGGAGCTATGATCGGCGGCATACTGTTGGGAGTTATCGAAAATCTAAGCAAAGGTTACATATCCTCTCAGCTCTCCGATGCTATTGTTTTTGCCGTGCTTATAATTGTTCTGCTTGTAAGACCTACCGGTATCTTAGGCAAGAAGATTAATGAGAAAGTATGAGGTGGTTTAAATGAAAAAAAATACTTTAACATCATCTCAAAAAGGTCTCAGACCGGCTACAAAGAAAAATTTTGTAACCTATGCTATGGTTATAGCTTTCTTTGTTATTTTCCAGACACTTTCGTCTACGGGAAATCTTAAAAATACTTATAGAAGTCTTCTTGTCCCTATTTGTACAAGCGTTATTATGGCTGTTTCTCTTAACCTTGTTGTAGGCGTTTTGGGAGAACTCAGCTTGGGGCACGCAGGCTTTATGTGCGTCGGGGCATATGCCGGTTCTTTTTTCTCCGTCCTTATGCAGGATGTTATAACGGTCACATGGATAAGATTTACTCTTTCTTTTGTTGTGGCGGCCATTGCGGCTGCTATCGCCGGTATTCTTATCGGTATCCCCGTTTTAAGACTTAAAGGCGATTACCTCGCTATTGTGACATTGGCGTTCGGTGAAATCATTAAATCTGTTGTAAATGTTATTTATATAGGCAAGGACTCATCGGGACTTCATATTGCAATGAGCTCTACAGGTCTTAATCTTGACTCCGACGGTGTCATAATTCTCAAAGGCCCCCAGGGTATAACGGGTACACCGAAAAATTCCACTTTTGTAATAGGATTTATCCTTGTGATGATAACGCTTATAATAGCCAATAACCTTATCGATTCCAGAACAGGCAGGGCGATAATGTCTATCCGCGACAACCGAATTGCAGCTGAGTCTATAGGCATCAACGTCACAAGATATAAGCTTATGGTGTTTACTATTGCCGCCGCTCTTGCAGGATGTGCAGGCGTACTTTATTCACATAACATAGCTGCTCTTACGGCAAATACCAATAACTTCGGATACAATATGTCCATTTTGGTTCTTGTTTATGTCGTTTTGGGCGGGCTTGGAAATATACGCGGCTCCGTCATTGCAGCAGCAATCCTTTATTCGCTCCCCGAACTGCTCAGAGGCTTAAGCGATTACAGAATGCTTATTTACTCAATTATTCTTATAATTATGATGATAGTAAACAACGGAACATTTTTCGTTCAGCTGCGTGAAAAGCTCTCTTTCAAACTCAAAAACAAGAGTAAATCAAGTTCCGACACAGGCAAGGAGGGCGTGTAATATGGCAGCATTGCTTGAAACAAAAAATCTCGGCATATCCTTCGGCGGACTTCACGCAGTTGAAGATTTTAACTTAACGCTTCAAAAAGGTGATTTGTACGGTCTTATCGGTCCCAACGGAGCGGGAAAAACAACAGTTTTTAATCTTCTTACCGGTGTTTATAAGCCCACTACGGGAACTTTTTTCCTTGACGGCAAGGAACTTAAAGGAAAAAAGCCTGCCGATATCAGCCAAGAGGGAATTGCCCGTACATTTCAGAATATCCGACTTTTTAAAAATCTTTCCGTTATAGATAATGTAAAAGTCGGACTTCACAACCAAATGAAATATTCAACAGCCGTGGGTATTTTTCGTTTGCTCGGGTACTTTAAAACAGAAAAGCTTATGAACGAAAAGGCTATGGAACTTTTAAGCGTGTTCGAGCTTGATGAAAACTCCGATACATTGGCATCAAATCTGCCTTACGGAAAGCAACGAAAACTTGAAATGGCAAGAGCTGTGGCAACAAATCCGAAATTGCTTTTGCTTGACGAACCGGCGGCAGGAATGAATCCCAATGAAACCAAAGAGTTGATGGATACAATCCGTCTTGTGCGGGATAAATTTGATTTGACGGTTCTCGTAATTGAGCATGATATGAATTTGGTTGCCGGTATATGCGAAAATATTATGGTGCTTAACTTCGGAACAGAGCTTGCCAAGGGAAAAACAGATGAGGTCCTGAAAAATCCCGAAGTAATTAAGGCGTATCTGGGGAATTAGGGAGGTATTTTTTATGGCTATGCTTGAGGTTCGTAATTTAAATGTGTATTTTGGTGTTATCCGAGCTATAAAAGATGTATCCTTTGATGTGGAAAAAGGTGAGGTTGTTACTCTTATCGGCGCTAACGGTGCGGGTAAAACCACAACTCTGCACACAATTACAGGTCTTCTTTCTTCTGAAAGCGGTACAATTACTTTGAACGGAAAAGATATAACAAAGACTCCCGCCCACAAAATTGTATCAATGGGCATGGCACATGTTCCTGAGGGAAGGCGTGTTTTTGCTTCACTTTCCGTTTATGACAACCTTCTGATGGGCGCATATACCCGAAAGGACAAGGCTGAAATAAGTCATTCTCTTGAACTTGTATACTCGAAATTCCCGAGACTTGAGGAGAGAAAAAAGCAAATTGCCGGAACGCTTTCAGGTGGTGAGCAGCAGATGCTTGCAATGGGCAGAGCGCTTATGAGTAATCCGGATATTCTTCTTATGGATGAGCCTTCGATGGGACTTTCACCCCTTTATGTTGAGGAAATTTTTAATATAATTAAAGAGATTAAAAAGTCGGGAATTACTGTACTCCTTGTCGAGCAAAATGCGAATATGGCACTTCAAATCGCGGACAGAGCGTATGTCCTTGAAACCGGCAGTATTACAATGCAGGGTAAAGCATCCGATCTCATGAACGATGAAGGCGTTCGCAAAGCGTATTTAGGTGCTTAATTTAATAATACATTAATACATTGGAGAACCGAATAATTTCTTTTATGAAAAAATCGGTTCTTTCTTGATGACTTAATTAAAAATATAAAAAAAGGAATTTTTGAATGCCGCCGAAAATAATCATTGTAAACGATGACATTAAACGCAATATTTTTCCTCTTTACAAATGCCGTGAAATGGAAGTTTCGCAATATATGACTTCATACCGAACTGAAAAATCAACTTTTTATGATGGTGTTAATACCAATGCCAAAGAATTTATTGCTTGCAGAAAAAATTCTAAAAAGGACATAATTCCCACGGTTCCATGGACAGTCTTTTTAAGTGCTTATGAAGATGCATTTGTTCATCAATATATCGATGTTTTTGTTCTGTGTCCTTATAGTGAATTTACGGATTATTATTATCAGGCAAAAAAGGCAGAACGGATTTTTATGCAGAGAGAAGATGTGCAGAAATCGGGTTTTAATTTACGTGTTTTCGATACAAAGACTTTTTCCGCCGGTGTTTATGTCTCAATATTTGATATTTACTGTGATATGAAAAATTTTTATTTTCCTGTAAATATAGCGGCGAAGATGCTGCAAAACCGTCTTGAAAAATCCCTCACATATGTTATTTATCGAGATGACCTTAACACACTTCACAACTGCGAGATCTCTTATACTGAAAATTCCGAATTATGTATTTACGGCAAAGACGAGTCGGAGCAATTGGATAAGTTCACAGAAATTGTGCTCAATAAATACAATTCGTGCAAAATATCCGGATGTATGTATGATTATTGTGTTTCATTTGGCACAGAATGTGATTTTGCGGATAAAATTTACGGTAAATTGGTTGAAAACATACATAAAAGACCCTTTTATACTTTTGAATATTCAATTCCGACTGCCGCAGTTTTCGGTAATAAGGCTTTTTGCATCCACATTGTGACCGGAGCGCAGTTTTTATTGCAGGATGCGGTATCGCAAACCGATAATGACTGATATCCTGATGATGTAACAAATTTCGACTGAGGCAGTGACATATTTATGGATGAAAAATTTATTACGGTCTTTGATGATACGACAAATGAAATCTTTGATGCAGAGCAGTGCCGTAAATTGGGAATTACAAAATTAAACTCCTGTTATCAATTTGAAAATCTTTGGTATTACGACGCATTCAACACCGACAGTACACAATTTTCAGCCGCTTGCAGACAATCCGATACGCCGATTGTTCCTACATTGCCTTGCAGCCTGTTTCGCTTCGCATATAGTTTAATATGTGAAAATGGTGTTTTTTCTGCTTTTATCCTGTGTCCTCATGGGAAATTCACCCCATATTACAAGAATGCGAAAAAGGCGGTGGATATGTTTATGCGCCGTAAGGGGATGCGCAAATCGGGATTTAACCTTTATGTTATTAATACAAAATCCTTCTCTCTTGGTGTTGAATATGCATTTTTAAATATTATCAGCGATATTTACACTTTCCACTTTACCGCAAAGGAAACGGCGGAGAGAGCAAAAAAGCGTCATTCAAAAGCTCTTACATACATTTTATCCATGGATGATTTCGGTATGCTTCACGGCAAAAAGATTTTGGGTACGAGGGTAATTGAATTGGATATAACACAATCGGTGGAAGCTGTTCAACTCGAGAAGTTTGCGGAGATCGTTTCTGTGGGAATTATTCGATGCGGGCTCAGGGAAAACAAGTGCGACTTTGCACTTTCATACGGTGCCGAGTGTGATTTTCATAAAAGGATTTTAGGCAGAATTAAGAAGAACTTAATGTGTGATCCGTACGCTGTCGCACAGTATTCAATACCCACAGCCTCAGTTTTCGGCAATAATGCTGTCTGTATTCATGTCTTGCCAAAACCTGATATTGAACTATAAGCAAAACGGTAAAGCAATGTAGATTTGCGCCTAATTTAACAATAGGCTATTGAATAGGAGAAATTAATCATGGCATTTTTAGATGACTTAGGTAATAAAATCAACAAAACAGGTCAGGCTGCGGTAAAAAAATCCAAAGAGCTGGCAGGAACGGCAAAATACGAAGCCCAAATTTATGCGGAACAGAAGGTGCTGGATTCCCTTAATACCAAAATGGCGAATGCGTGCTGCGAAGCGATTGCATCTTCCGATGCTATGGGAAATCTTGATATTACTTTTACTCCCGAAATGCTTGATATTTATCGTGATATAATGTCTGCAAAAGAGAGAATTGCCGATCTCAATGCCGAAATCGAACGCATAAAAAGTGAATTGCAATAACAAAAAACAGCGGTGGAATTTTTAACCACCGCTCTTTTCCTTACATCATGCTTTGTATTCCGTCGATAATTCCGTTTATCGTTTTTACGGTTTTGTCGGCGGTCTTTTTTATCTGCCTTTTTGACGAATTTTTCCCTGCCATTGCCGTGCCGATCATTGCGGCTGTTCCGCCTATGGCCATAACAGCTCCGATCATCTTCGTTGTGTTGAATGCCTTCTTGTTCATGAACTCATTCCTTTCAATATAATGCATTACTATGATTTACATATTCATAAAAATTATTCGCTTGCAATAAAAAATTTCTTTGAAATGTTGCATTATATGAATAAAAATGGTATTATAAATGTGCAAAAATTATGAAGGGGCTTAAGAAATTGAAAAAGCTGTATGATAAAATTTTCAGTTTGGATCTCATGAAAAAAATAATGAAAGTGCCGCTTTTCAGCAAGCTTTTATCCTATGAAGTACTTTCATATTTATTTTTCGGCGTAATGACAACCTTGGTTAATTTTGTTGTCTTTTATGTTTTTGACAGAATTTTGGGAAGCAGGGAGCTTTTTGATTTTAATCTTTTTAACTACGAATTTAAAGTAACATTAGAGGATGTTTCCACATTTATCGCATGGATATTTGCAGTGCTTTTTGCTTATGTTACAAACAAGCTTTGGGTTTTTGAAAGCAAAAGCACCAAGCCGTCCGTTATTTTGCGTGAGATTGCTGCTTTTTTCGGCGCAAGGATAATTTCCTTTATACTGTTTGAATCTATAGGTTTTATGCTTTTGAGAAATATATTCCTAAATATCGGCGGAAGTGAAACCGCATCAAAGTGGGCTGCAAAAATTCTCGCTGCTGTAATAGTCGTTATCTTTAATTACATTGCGAGCAAGCTTGTTGTATTCAGAAATAAAAAGAAAAATACGGAGGTTAATTCCGATGAATCTTAAGGAAATAGATCATAACGGAACTGTAGAGGGCTTTGTACTTGTAAAAAGCTGTGAAAAGAAAAATGCGAAAAACGGGTCGGTTTACCTTGATATGCGTCTTTGCGACAATTCAGGGGAGATTGTGGCGAAGTCATGGGATTTCAGAGAGGGTAATTTTCTTCCTGAGGTAAATTCTATCGTTAAAGTAAGAGGCGTTATTTCCGATTACAACAATGTTCCTCAGCTCAGAGTTGACAGAGTGCGACAGGTGTATGACAGCGATAATGTCGATATGTCCCTTATTATACCGTCATCCGAATATGACAGCGGTTTTATGCTGGAAAGCATAAGATCCAGAGTCAATAGTTTTAATAATGAACAGCTTAAAAAGCTTGTAACCGCTATGCTCGATGAATACGGTGACAGAATGTTGGGATGCCCGGCTGCATTCAGACTTCATCACGCAATCAGAGGCGGACTTCTTATGCATACTCTTACCGTTGCTAAGCTGTGCGACTGCGTAAGTGATATTTACCCATCCATTGACAGGGAGCTTTTGATATCCGGCGCAATTCTTCATGATTTGTGTAAAATCGATGAATTTAATCTTTCGCCGGTAGGTCTTGCCCAAAGCTATACCGTTGAAGGGTCGCTCATAGGGCACCTTGTTATGGGGGCTATAGCTGTCGATCGTGTTGCCAGAGAAAATGATATAGACAGAGATACGGTTATTCTCATTGAGCATATGCTTATATCTCACCATGGAGAACCTGAATACGGCGCAGCGTCCAGACCGCTTTTCCTTGAAGCCGAGGTTTTATCCGCTCTTGATTCTTTGGATGCCAATATATATGAAATTGAAAATGCCCTGAACGGCGTGGACGCAGGCAGCTTCAGTACCAAACAGTGGGCGCTTGATGATCGGAAATTTTACAATCACGGCAGAACGGAGCTTTCCACAAGGGCAATTTTAGATAATACACAGAAAGGATGATTCTTATGTCAGACAGAAACCACGAAGTGACAAGCGTACAGCCTTTGCTTAAAAAAGACGGAAGTCTTACCGAGCCGGGCTGGTCAAGAAAGCTTTATCAGGTTTATGACCGCAGCAGTATTAAAGCGCCCGCTTTTAAAATCAAGGAGTGGGATTATTACCTTGTAATGGGTGACGATTTCGGATTAGCGTTTACGGTTTCCGATGACGGCTACATCGGATTGCAGTCGGTCAGTCTGCTTGATTTCTCGGATCCCGTCAATCCTTGGGAGCATACGAATACAGTACTTGTTCCGTTTACCATGGGTAAAATGAATATGCCTTCCACAACCGAAAGCGGAAATGTGTCCTTCCACAATAAGAAGCTTACAATAGATTTTTACAAAACAAAAAATCAGCGTACCATAATATGCAATTTTGAAAATTTCCTTGACGGCAAGACTTTATCCTGCAATATCAAGCTTGAAGAACCGGATATGGATTCTCTTGTCATCGCTACGCCTTGGGCGGAAAAAGACACGGCTTTTTATTATAACAGAAAAATAAACTGCATGAGAGCGTCAGGCAGCGCAATTTTTGACGGCAAGGAGTATAAATTTAATCCCGAACGCAATTTCGGCACCCTTGACTGGGGCAGGGGAGTTTGGACATATGACAATACATGGTACTGGAGCTCGGGCAACAGCGTTGTAAACGGCAAACCCTTTGGCTTTAATCTGGGCTACGGCTTCGGAAATACGGCTGCGGCAAGCGAAAATATTATTTTCTATGACGGTGTCGGACATAAAATCGACGATATAAAATTTAATATTCCCACCGAGAGCGACGGCACAAAAAACTATATGAAGCCCTGGACCTTCACATCCTCGGACGGAAGATTTGAAGCTGATTTTATACCGGTCCTTGACAGAACGGCAAAAATTGACGTTAAGCTTATTATCACGGATCAGCATCAGGTTTTCGGCAAAATGTCCGGAAAGGCTGTTCTTGATACCGGCGAGACAATTGAATTTAAGGACATTCTCTGTTTTGCCGAGGATGTACATAACAAATACTAAATCTATTTGGAGATAAAAGTGGACTGGACTGAAATTAAAATAACTGTAGATGTAGAAAATATTGATATAGCCGGAGCTATTGTTTCCATGACCGTTCCGTACGGTATTTATATCGAGGATTACTCAATGCTTGAAGAAGAGGTTGAGGAAATAGCCCACATCGATTTAATTGATGAGGAGCTTTTGGAGCGTGACAGAACCAAGGGAATAGTACATGTTTATATTTCCCCTGAGGAAAACCCCGCCGAGGCTGTTTCCTTTATTGAAGAACGGCTTACGGCTGAAAATATCTCTTATGAGGTTGAAATATTAAACTGTAAAAAAGCAGATTGGGAAAATAATTGGAAAAAATATTTTAAGCCCATGCCCGTGGGAGAAAGATTGCTTATACAGCCCATATGGCAGGATAAGGCAGACGCCGGAGGCAGAAAAGTTCTCAATCTTGAACCGGGTCTTGCGTTTGGATCCGGAACCCATGAAACAACCAGACTGTGCCTTGAAGCAATTGAAAAAAACATCAAACCCTGCTGTGAGATGCTCGATATAGGATGCGGAAGCGGTATACTTTCAATAGCTGCTTTGCTTTTGGGCGCCGGTCATGCGACGGCTGTGGATATTGATAAGCTCGCCGTAAAAACAGCCCGTGAAAATGCCCTGAGAAACGGTATTGACGAGGAACGATACACCGTATACAACGGCAGTCTTGCCGATAAAGTCAGCGGAAAATTTGACATTGTTGCGGCAAACATTGTCGCCGATGCCATTATCGCTCTTTCCTCGGATGTGGGGCGGCTTATGAATGAGGACGGCGTTTATATCGTCTCCGGTATAATCGATTCACGGGAGACCGAGGTTGCGGCGGCTTTGGATAAATACGGATTTGAGATTATTAACCGTTATTCGGAAAACGGCTGGATTTGCCTTGAAAGTATCGTCAAAAAGATTTAAGGGACTCTTTGTTGCTTTTTACCTAAAAATATACACTAATTTTCTATGTTCTTGCGGTTTTTTTTTGTTGACATTGGAGCTTTTATATGATATGATGTTGTTGTAAGTGGAAAATAAATACACTTATAATTAATAATAAAAGGAGCATTTTTATGTCAACATTTTTATCAACAATCATGGCGCTTATTATGTCCATAATGTACTTCTTCGGCAGCTTTTTGGGAACCAATGATCCCGTTACAATCAATGTTTCGGATGCGGAAGGCAACCCCGTAAGCAATGCGGAAGTGTATTATGTGGAGTACCCTGAATCTCAGGAAATAGTTAGCTTTACCCCCATAGGAACAACGGATGAGAACGGAGACGTTCAGTGGGCCGATCAGCAATACGGTGAGCAGACAATTTCCATCGGCGGCCCCGGTGATGATTTCCAAATGGTAACCGTAACCGTTTCAAGAACGTCTAATGAAACAATTTATATTGTCTTAGACTAACATAAACAGCGAATAAAAATATGAGCGGCAGTATTTTCGGTACTGTCGCTCTTTTGATTAGCCTGTCTCTGCGGATTACTCTGCGGGATTTTTATTTTTATCCTCCGAACCGTCCGATGATTGGCTTTCCGTTTTATTCATCGGAAGCGCAACCACAGCTTTAAACAAATCGCCGTCTATTGTGATGTTCAGCTTTCCGTTTTGGAGCTTGCATAAATCCTTTGCAATGGAAAGTCCCAGACCGTTGCCCTCTTTTGTCCTTGATTTCTCTCCTCGGACAAACCGTTCGGTAAGCTCATTGGGAGAAATATTCAAGGGCTCGTTTGAAATATTCTTTATCTCAAAATATCCGTATTCGCTGTCGTTGTAAATTGTGATGTAAATTCTTGTATTCGGAGCCGAATACTTTTTTGCGTTGTTTAACAGATTGGAAAGTATTCTGTATGTCTTTGAGCCGTCCGCATAAATTATCGGCGAAGCTTCGGGTTCGGAAAATCTTATTTCATTTCCGTTTTTCTCCATTTCCGGCGTAAACTCCACTATGATCTGAACGGAAAGCTCGGACAGATTAAGAGCCGTTTTATTGAGACTTATATTGCCGGTGGACACCTTTGACGCTTCGATTAAATCCTCAATAAGCCTTTTAAGCTTAATTGACTGTTCATTTATAACGCCTATGTATTTTTTTGCCGTTTCATCCTCTATATTGCATTTGCTCAGCAAGTCGGAATATGAGATAAGCGAGGTGAGGGGAGTTTTCAAATCATGAGAGACGTTTGTTATAAGCTCCGTCTTTGTCTGTTCGTCCTTAACCGCCTGTTCAACTGCTCTGTTAAGCTCAAGATTAAAATTATTTAAGCTGTCGGCAAGGATTTTCAGCGACTCTGGAAGCTTTTCATTGCCAAGCTCAATGGATGTGTGGTTTTCGGAGGCAATTATAATCTTATCGAGATTTTCGGCGTATTTGATAACGAATACTGCGCACAGACCGTTAAATACAAGCATGATAAAAACACTGAGCAAAAGAGGAACAATACCGATATAGCTGCTTGTAAAGGCTAAAAAGCAAAGAACTACATTTATAACAAAGTATATTATAATTGCAATAAGAGCCGTTCTGCCGAACTTGGAGGGCTTATATTTTAAAATATTGTAAAATCCCTTCGCCACTTTTGCGATAAGCCTTCCGAATTTGTAAATAAGCGTGTTCCTGCCCCATGATTTCTTCGTTTTTACATATCTTGCGGCGGAGGCCGTCCATTCCGCAAAAAAGAGCCAGCCTGCCGACGCTGCCAAAGCGGCAAGCGCTGTTTGAAGTCGGAAATGTATGCAGTTCGCAGCAAAGCATCTGTAAATAATAATAGGTACGAATACGCCTAAAGCAATAAGGAAAAAGCTTATTATAAAATGAATATCATTTGGAAATTTATCGATTAAAGCTGTTACAGGTTCGTCACAGCCCTTTTTATATCCGCATAAACATATGAATACTATGAACAGGATAATTGCAAACAAGAAACACACAGAGCCTTTTATTATCAATTCATTTGCGGTTTGTGTTTTCAGAGCCGTGTATGCGGCTTGCAGATAGCAGTACTCGTCCTGTCCGCTGAAGCTCTCATCTATATAGATGTATACAATATCATTGCCGGATGCGGTCAGCAGATCGCTGTAATCAATGCCGGTTTTGTCAAGACCTGTGACGGTGCAGACTGCTTCCGCATTTTTTTCGTATGCAATGCTTATTCCGCTTTTCGGGAGTTCCGTTTTTATGAGTTCGATTTCGGAGTTTGTATATATTGTCTCACCGTTTTCCGCATAATATACAAAATTAACTTTTGAGTAAAGATTTTGCCATGCCTCCGCAATGTAATAATCAATTTCCTCTATGTAGAGGTTAATTGCATCTGAGATCAGGCTTAAAAGCGTTGTTCTTGCCGAGCTTTCATCATAGGTGTAATCCCACAGTTCCAAAGTAAAGTCAAATGTTGAAAATTGACTTTCCAGTGCATAATCGTATCTAAATTCACTTTCATTGAACGCATCGCTTCTGACAAGGTATTCATAGTCAAGAAGCTCTCTTCCCGATTTTGTATTAAGAACATTTGCCGCTTCTTTAACCGTTTCCGGAGCATCGTTGCTGACATAATATTTTGCAGAGGATGTTGTGTCGGCAGATGCTTCTTCGGAGTTTGCAAATGTCGTCGATAATGTATCGTTGCTTGACTCCGCATCGTATGCATCTTCCTCATAAATATACAGAGCTGCTGTAGCATTTTCGTATCCATCGTCTTCGTAGCTGTAAAAGCTGTCTGAATACCCTGAAACCGCATAGATCAGCTCATTTTCAATAATCTCTGCTTTTTCATCAAGATATTCGCCGGTGATTTCGTCTATATCGGCATAAGCTTTTTCCGAAAGTTCCGCTTCCAATTCTTCCGTGTCTGTCATAAGAGTAAGGAGATCATTAAAATCCGACTCAAATTGATTGTAAAACACATCGGATTGAGTGAATGTCTCGGTTATAGAACTGCCTGTCAAAAACTCGTCATATCCGTATAAATAACAGGCAAATACAAGCATCATCATATAGGCTGTTCCGGCAAAAATTAAAGCTGCGGATAAAATGACGGATAAAATTTTTACAGGCAGCGACCTTTTAATATTTTTCCACTTTGTATCCAAGTCCCCACACCACCTTTAAATATTTCGGATCCTTTGGATTGATTTCGATTTTTTCTCTGATATTTCTGATGTGAACTGTTACTGTTTTTTCAGTCCCGAAAGAAGGCTCGTTCCAGACAGCCTCATAAATTTGACCGCTTGACAGTACTCTTCCCATGTTTTCCATAAGATACTCCAATATGCCGTACTCCCTCGCTGTCATTTTAACCGGCTCACCGTCAACACAGACTTCCTTTGTCTCCTTGTTAAGAGTCAGTCCGCCCGAAACAAGCATATTGTCGGATTTTTTCATACTGCCTAATGAAACATACCGTCTTATCTGCGACTTGACTCTTGCCAAAAGTTCAAGGGGATTGTACGGCTTTGTTACATAGTCGTCTGCACCAAATCCAAGCCCGGTTATTTTGTCGGTGTCTTCACTTTTTGCGGATAGCAGGATTATGGGAAAGTTGTATTTTTCCCTGATTTTAAGAGTGGTTTTTAAGCCGTCCAGCCGAGGCATCATAATATCAAGCACAAGACAATGTATCTCGTATTTGTTTATCATTTCAAGCGCTTCTATTCCGTCTGCTGCGGTAATCACCTCATAGCCTTCGTTTTTTAAGTAAATTTCAATCGACTCAAGGATTGCCCTGTCATCGTCACAAATAAGTACCCTATACATAAATTTATTTCACCTCAGAAATATCACCGATAAATATTAAACACGATTGAAGACAAGATAAGATAATGAAAAGGTTAAGATTTAATTAAGATTTCAGCGATACGCATTTTTCAGATTAATCGGATTTTTGGCGTATAACATTAACATCCTTATATTTCTGTTTCTTCGCCTATACAATATTCATCTGTGCAGCCTGTTATTTTTACATTTGCAATAAGTCCGGTTAATTTTTCGCCGCTTTTAATGCGAACGGGAGTATAATTTTTTGTGTAACCGCATTGCAAACCTTTTTTCGGCGCTTCAAACAGAACCGAAAAGCTTTTTCCGATCATTGAAGCAAAAATCTCGGCTCTGATTTTATTGCATACCTCGGTTAATTGGGATGCTCTTTTATTTTTTGTCTCATTGGAAATTTGATTTTCCATTTTTGCGGCTCTTGTTCCCGGCCGAACGGAAAACGGAAAAACATGAACCTTTTCAAACCTTACCTTTTTTACGAACTCAACAGTTTCCTTAAATTCCTCGTCTGTTTCCCCGGGAAATCCGACTATGATGTCTGTGGTGATTGACGCATCCGGAAAAGCCTTTCGCAGATTTTCCGCAATTTTACAATATTCTTCTGCGGTATAATGTCTGTTCATCCTTTTCAGCACAGAATTGCTCCCGCTTTGAAGGGATATGTGAAATTGAGGACAAAGCTTGCTGCACTGCGACAGTTCGGCGATTATATCATCCGTTATATGGTCCGGTTCAAGGGAACCTAATCTTATTCGTTCTACGCCATCGGTGTTTTCAGCGATTTTTATAGGATCCGCAATTGTAAGTCCGATATCTCTGCCGTATGACGACAGATTAATTCCGACAAAAACAATTTCTTTAAATCCGTTTTTTGAAAGAGCATGTACTTCATCTTTTACAACATCCGCTTTTTTCGATCTGGAACGACCTCTCGCATACGGAATTGCACAGTAAGAACAAAACCTGTCGCAGCCGTCCTGAATTTTTACAAAGGCTCTCGTATGCCCTGAAAATTCGGAAATTATTGTTCCGCTGAACTCCTCGTCATTATCATGCTGTTCTATATCTCTTATGGCTTTATGATTTTCAAAGTATTTGTTTAATACGCTGACTATCTTGCCGTTATTTTTATTTCCGATGATTATATCAGCCTCATTGACAGACAAGGCCTCTTCGGGAAAAGCCTGGGGGACGCATCCCGTAAGCACCACAACAGAATTTGGATGCAGCGTTTTAAGATGTCTTACCGCTTGGCGTGTTTTTCTTGTGCTTTCTGCGGTAACGGTACAGGAATTTACTATGTAAACATCTGCATTTTCCTTGTGATTTACCACAAAATATCCGTTGTTTGTAAGTAATTGAGCTATTTCTCGGGTTTCATATTGATTTACCTTGCAGCCTAATGTGTAAATTGCCGCCCGCATATACTCACCTCGTTGATTTGTTTTTAAGTATTTATGACCGTTTTTTTGTTTTACATTATATACCATTGCGAGCTGTTCAGTCAAGACGGATAATTTTGCCTTATTGCATATCCTGCGGGACATAGGAATAAAATTGAGTGACTGAAAATTCAATTGAAAGGTGAATGATTTGGCAATGAAAAAAATCACTGTTTTTGTGCTTGTACTTTCTCTGTTGCTGCTTAATTTGGTATATGCGGGAGCAATCAACATGAGCGTAGATGATGTCGAAAGCGAAGAGCCGCTGCTTTGCTCGGAGTCCGAAGACTGTGAAACGGAAGTAACAATCAACGCCGCTTCAGAAGTTCAGGCTCAGATTGAAATTTCTGCAAAATCCGCCGTTCTTATGGAGAAAAGTACAGGAAGAGTTTTGTATGCGTTAAACGAAAATGAACGGCTTTATCCTGCTTCAGTTACAAAAATTATGACTATATTGCTTGTATGCGAAGCTATTGATGAGGGAAAAATAAGCTTGACAGACACGGTTTCCTGCTCTGAAAACGCTGCATCCAAAGGCGGTTCGCAAATCTGGCTTGAACCGGGGGAGACAATGACGGTCGAGGAGCTTCTAAAGGCAACCTGTATATACAGCGCAAATGATGCCTGCACGCTGTTAGGAGAGTATGTCGGCGGAAGTGATACGGCATTTGTCGCTTTGATGAATAACAGGGCAAAGGAACTGGGAATGGAAAATACAAGCTTTGACAACTGCACGGGACTTGATGACAGTACGGACACTCATCTGACCACGGCATATGATATTGCTTTGATGTCAAGGGAGCTTTTAAAGCATGAATATATTAAGGACTACACAACAATTTGGATGGATTCTCTCAGAGACGGTGAAACAGAGCTTGTCAATACAAATAAGCTTGTGCGGTATTATGACGGAATAACGGGACTGAAAACAGGTACAACGGAAAAAGCCGGCTGCTGCGTATCCGCTACCGCTCAGCGTGAGGGGATGGAGCTGATAGCCGTTGTTATGGGCAGCGAAAACAGCAACGACAGATTTAATTCCGCAAGAAATCTTTTGGACTGGGGCTTTGCAAACTATGAAATAACCGTACCGGAAATAGATGAAGACTCGATCCGTTCCGTTAAGGTATTGCACGGGAAGGAGCAAAATGTAAATATAGTTACTCCCGAAGCCGACCCCGTATTGACAAACAAGGGAGACGGTGCAAATCTTACATTAAGCGTTGAGCTTCCGGAAAGCGTGGAAGCGCCGGTCAGCGAAAACCAAGTGTTGGGGAAGATTATCGTATATTCCGGAGAAACGGCTGTTGCGGAATATGAGCTTAAAGCCGAAAAGGAAATTGAGCAGATTACATTTTTTTCGGCGCTATATAAAATATTGACTTCTTTCACAAAATGATATAAAATATTATAAAGAAAATTTACCGTCCCTTTTTAAATATCTATTGAAAAATGTTTAAAAGCATTGTATAATAACTGTAATCTTTATTTTTGGAGAGGTATATAAATGGCGATAAAACTTGATTGCAAGTACCTTGACGGCTATGTATCACAAGAAGATATTGACGCTGTTAAGGATGAAGTTAAGGAAGCTTATGAAATGCTTTACTCAAAAAAAGAAAGCGCTCCGGGCAGTGCTTTCCACGGCTGGATGGAGCTTCCTAAAAATTATGACAAAGAGGAGTTTGGGAGAATTAAAGCCGCCGCCGCAAAAATCAGAAAAAATTCCGATGTTTTGGTTGTTATCGGTATAGGCGGTTCGTATTTAGGCGCAAGAGCTGCAATTGAATTTTGTAAATCCAAAAATTATAATGTTCTTGTAAAGGACGCACCGAAAATATTCTTTTTGGGCAATTCTTTAAGCCCCACGGAAATCAGCGAAGTATTGGAAGTTTGCAAAAATTGTGATTTTTCCGTGAATGTAATTTCCAAGTCCGGCACAACAACGGAACCGGCAATAGCCTTTAGAATTTTCAAGGAGCTTCTTATTGAAAAATACGGTACGGAAGGCGCAGCTGAAAGAATTTTTGCCACTACCGACAGAATAAAAGGTACGCTCAAGGAAATGTCGGATAAAGAAGGCTACGAAACTTTTGTTGTCCCCGATAATGTAGGCGGTAGATATTCTGTTCTCACTGCTGTGGGGCTTCTTCCCATTGCCGTTGCCGGAATTGACATTGACAGCATCATGAAGGGCGCTTATGATGCAATGGTCGAATATGAGAACGATGATGTTATGGAAAATGTCTGCTGTAAATATGCGGCTCTCAGAAATATCCTTCTCAGAAAAGGCAAAAATGTTGAGATGATGGTTAGCTATGAGCCTGACTTTACCATGATGAATGAGTGGTTTAAGCAGCTTTTCGGAGAAAGCGAGGGAAAGGATAATAAAGGGATTTTCCCGTCCTCCGCAATTTACTCAACCGATCTCCATTCCTTAGGTCAGTATGTCCAAGAGGGACAGCGTTTGTTCTTTGAGACAATCGTTGTATTCGATGAGCCTAAGTGTGATGTTACAATTGACAGTGATCCGGTGAACAGCGACGGTCTTAATTTCTTGGCAGGAAAAAATATGTCGTATGTAAACAGAAAAGCGATGGAGGGGACAATTCTTGCTCATACGGACGGCGGCGTTCCCAATATCGTTCTCGAATTGGAAAAAATGGATGAATATAATTTAGGTTATCTCATATATTTCTTTGAAAAATCCTGCGCTGTATCAGGGTATATGCTTGGTGTAAATCCCTTTAATCAGCCCGGAGTTGAAAGCTATAAAAAGAATATGTTTGCTCTTTTGGGTAAGCCTGGCTATGAAGATTTAGCTGCCGAGCTGTCCCACAGGATTAACGGATAACCGTATTTTATAAGAATTTAAAAGGAGATTAAACAATGATTACTTTACTTACAGGTCCCAAAGGAAGCGGTAAAACAAAAAAGCTTATAGAGCTTGTTGATGAGGCGTTTAAGGTTTCTGACGGTCATGTTATATGTGTTGAAAAAAAAGATGCGCTGAGATACTCTGTAAAGCCGAATATCAGACTCGTTTCAGCCGACCATTACGACATTTCCGGTTTTGATGCGTTTTACGGTCTTCTTGCCGGTCTTTGTGCGGGAGATCACGACATCACCGACATCCTTGTTGATGCGACGCTTCGTATCGGAACGAGAGATTATGAGGAGCTTGCCGATTTTCTTACAAAGGTAAACACTCTCTCTGCCGATGCAGACACAAAGTTTGTATTTACCGTTTCCACTGAAACTGAAAATATTCCTCAGCGTGTTCTCGAATTTTGTGAAATAAAATAAACGCTTTTCTGAGACAGAATTAAAACATTTTGCTTCAATACTGCATTTGCGGGGTAAATTTTTGTAAGAAAAATTATTGACAAAGGCAAAAAATAAGTCTATAATATTAAGCGTTGTATTTTGGAGGACTTTGTTAATGCATCTTGATTTACGGCGATTTTTTGAAAATAATGACATTAGAGAGCCGTTTGAATACAACTTCAAAAGCAATGATTCTTTTGTATCATCCGATATTCATGTGTCGGGTGTGGTAAACAACACAGCCGGTATTGTTTCTGTTTCGGCAAATGCAGATTTGTGTATTACCGTTCATTGTGCGCGATGCGCCAAGGAAATACAGAAAAAATTATCCGTTCCGGTAAAGCATTACCTTATTGCTCATCTAAATAATGAAGATAACGATGAGTATATTCTTGTTGAAGATATGGAGCTTGACCTTGATAGGTTGGTGATGGAGGATATTTACTTGACTTTGCCGTCAAGGTTTCTGTGTAAGCCCGATTGCAAAGGTCTGTGTCCTGTTTGCGGAAAGGATTTAAACGATGGGGAGTGCGGCTGTAAAAAAGCAACAGACCCTCGTTTGGCTGTTTTGCAAAGCCTTTTATCGGATGAGAAACAGTAAACAAGTGAACAGCTGTTTGATTTTGATGATGAAAAGATAAAGTGTAATTAATTAGGAGGTTATAATATGGCAGTACCTGCAAGAAGAGTTTCACATGCAAGAAGAGATAAAAGACGCTCAAGCGTTTGGAAAATGGATGCTCCCGCTCTTCAAAGATGTCCTCAGTGCGGCGAATTAAAAAGAGCCCACAGAGTATGTGACAGCTGCGGCTATTACAACGGCAGACAGATTATCAGCGTAGAGGATTAATTCTTTTGTGTTTATGACATTAAAGGCGGAGAAGTATTCTTTCCCGCCTTTTTAGTGTTGCATATTATTTGGAGGTAAGCTTTGTCTGTTATAGTAACTGAAGTAAAGGAAAATTCTCTCTGTTGGAAAAGGGGTATAACCGAAGGATATACGTTGCTTTCCATTAACGGTCATGCTGTTAATGATGTGCTTGATTATCGTTTTTACGGCAATGCAAGGCGTCTGCATATTGTATTTTTGTCTCCCTGCGGAGAAGAGGTTTCTATTCACTTAAAAACAGGTGGCTGCGTGGATGATTTGGGACTTGAATTTCACACTTACCTCATGGACAAACAACATTCGTGTAAAAACAAGTGCATTTTCTGTTTCGTTGATCAAATGCCAAGCGGCATGAGAGAGAGTCTTTATTTTAAGGACGACGATTCAAGGCTTTCGTTCCTTTTCGGCAATTATGTGACGCTTACAAATATGACAGAGGCCGACATTGACAGGTTAATTGAAATGCACATCAGCCCTATAAATATTTCCGTTCACACAATGAATCCCGACCTTCGTGTTAAAATGATGAAGAATCCAAACGCCGGAAAATCCCTTGCATATATAAAAAAACTGGCGGACGCCGGAACTGAAATTAACGCTCAGCTTGTGCTTTGCCCCGGATATAATGACGGCGAGGAACTGCTGTATTCTCTTCGGGAGCTGTATAAGTTAGGCGAGTCGGTTATAAGCGTGGCGGCCGTTCCCGTCGGACTTACAAAACACCGTGAAGGACTTTGCAAGCTGGAATGCTATACAAAAGAAGGCGCAAATGAAGTCATAGATATGATTGACAGCTTTAACATGGAACACTACGATGAGCTGGGCAGGAATTTTGCTTATGCGGCGGATGAATTTTATCTTAAGGCCATGCGTGAAATGCCAAACCCCGAATACTATGATGAATTTAATCAGCTTGATAACGGCGTGGGGCTTTGGGCGTTGACAAAATACGATTTTTACAATGCCTTAAAGGAAGCGGAGCAATGCAGAACCGCTGAGCTTGCCGTTATTACAGGCGTTGCGGCGTCACCGCTTATAAATGAATTGGCAGCCGCAGCAATGAAAAAGTTTAAAACGGTTAAAATCGATGTTAAGACTATAGTAAATGATTTTTTCGGTCATGAAGTAACCGTTGCAGGGCTTGTAACTGCCGGCGATATAATAAAGCAATCGGGAGATCTTACCCGATACGATGAGGTTCTTGTTCCTCAGGTCATGCTGCGTGACGGCGACGACCATGTTTTTCTCGATGACATTACGGTTGAAGAGCTGTCAAAAACATTAAATGCCAATATAAAAATAACGCCTGCTGGAGGGCGTGATTTTCTTAATGCCATAATAGGATTAGACGGAAAGGGGAGTAAATAAAATGGGTAAGCCTATAGTTGCCATTGTGGGCAGACCGAATGTGGGTAAATCAACATTATTTAACAAACTCTGCGGCAAGCGTTTGGCGATTGTCGATGACACTCCGGGAGTTACAAGAGACAGAATTTACGGCGACTGCGAGTGGAGAGGAAAAAGCTTTCTCCTTGTGGATACGGGCGGAATTGAACCTTATTCCGGAGACGTTATACTCTCACAAATGAGAAAACAGGCTCAGATCGCCATTGACAGCGCAGATGCGATAATTTTTGTTGCCGACCTGAAAACCGGTGTTGTCGCTACGGATGCCGAGGTAGCGACCATGCTTCTGAAAAGCGGAAAGCCTATTGTGCTTTGCGTGAACAAATGCGACTCAATCGGTGAAGCTCCTGTTGAAATTTATGAATTTTATAATTTGGGATTGGGCGATCCGTTTCCCGTTTCAGCGGCTCACGGTCACGGAACGGGCGATCTTCTGGATGAAGTGTACAAATATATAAGCACCGATACTCAGGACGATGAAGAAGACGATACAATTAAGGTAGCCATTATCGGCAAACCCAATGTGGGAAAATCCTCTCTTGTAAACGCTATTTGCGGAGAGGAAAGAGTTATAGTATCGGATATAGCCGGAACAACAAGAGATGCAACCGATACGGCGGTTGAAAACGAGCACGGTAAGTTTCTTTTCATCGATACGGCGGGCTTAAGACGGAAGTCAAAGGTTGACGATACCATCGAAAAATACAGCGTTATGCGGGCTGTTATGGCGGTTCAAAGGGCAAATGTATGCGTTATAATGATTGACGGCACGGAAGGCTTTACCGAGCAGGATTCCAAGGTTGCAGGAATTGCTCATGAAGAGGGCAAGGGCTGCATTATTGTAGTCAACAAATGGGATATTGTTGAAAAAGACGGAAAAACCATGGACGCCTACCGCAAAAAGCTGATGAACGATTTTTCTTTTATGTCCTATGCTCCCATTATTTTCATTTCCGCAAAAACAGGCTTGAGAATAGGCAGATTGTTTGACTTAATAAAATTTGTCGATACTCAAAACGCCATGAGAATAAGAACCGGCAGACTTAACGAGGTTCTTGCAGACGCTCAGGCGAGAGTTCAGCCGCCTACGGATAAGGGCAAGAGACTTAAGATATATTATATGACTCAGCCCTCAACAAGACCGCCTACATTTGTATGCTTTGTCAACAGCAAGGATTTGCTCCACTACAGCTATCAAAGGTATATCGATAACCAAATACGGGAGGTTTTCGGACTGGAGGGAACTCCCACAAGGTATATTGTCAGAGAGCGAAAAGAAAAAGGCTGATTTTTTGAATATATCATAATTTTTCTAAAATAATAAAAATTTTCTCGAAAAAACACTTGCAAAATCGAAAATCATATGCTACAATAAATTCAAACACAAATATTTTTACGAAAAGAGTTGACAAGAGCAATGAATTACGGTACAATCACTGAGCAAGCAAGCAAGCAAGCAAGCAAGCAAG
>JAJQGK010000124.1 GCA_021200555.1 Clostridiales bacterium
GCTTGCTTGCTTGCTTGCTTGCTTGCTTGCTTGCTTGCTTGCTTGCTTGCTTGCTCAGTGATTGTACCGTAATTCATGACCTCTGTCAACTCTTTTCTTAAATTTAATCATAATCAAATTTTATTTTATCATATGATTTTCGACTTTGCAAGGACTTTTCAAAGAATTTTTTACCGTTTTCGCAAAATTGAATTTTACACATCCGACGCACTCAATTTAATTAATGTATACAACCTTTAATTTTTTCGATAAATTATCAATTATTAATTATTAAAAACCGCCGCACATTATCATGCGGCGATATGCTGTCGATTCAACAAGGAGCGAAGCCCCGTCATTCAACGTTTTCAGCAGGAGATTGTACTCCCACTGAAAAAATTAAATGGAACCCGCCGCCTATAGAGGCGGGGACATCTTAATTTAGTTATTTTGCTGTCTTTTTTGCTGTTTTCTTTTCAGCCTTTTTCTCGGTCTTCTTTTCGGTTTTTGCCGTTTTCACAGCCTTTTCCGTTTTTTCGGCTTTGTCGGTTTTTTCCTTTTTGGGAGCAGCCTCTTTTTTAGCCGTTTCCTTTTTGACAGTCTTTTTAGCGGGTTCCTTTTTCATAAGCTCCACAAGCATAAGAGCGTGACCCACATCGCCTTCCACAGTCAGGTTGCCGGCGAAAAATTCCTCCATGGCGTCGGCTTTGCAGGAGAGAATATCCTCAAGAACCTTGCTTGACACCTTAATGGAAGCCGTATTGTCATGATAATCATAGGGCTCGATTGCAAAGGGACCGTTCATATACGCAACGTAAAAAATTCCTCCGCAATCCTCGTCCGTCATTTCAATCTGAACCGCAAAATTGTCTGTAAGCTTTGATTCATCGATTTTCCCGTACTTTTTCTTGAGCGAGTCAAATTTTTCGATAAATGTCATAAAAGTCATCCCTTTTCTGTTTATCATTTTCTCTAATTATACAAAATTGAGAAATCATTGTCAATATCTTACATTGTACAAATTACACAATACAGCGGCAAGTTTTTTGGCAACACTCACAATTTTTTCGTTTTATGTGTATTTTGAATTTATTACCACCCATACTGTGCGCCGTTTTCGGAAAAACTATTCACAAAAAGGGAGTTGATATTTTGACAGGAATAAAATACAAACGGCTCAGAGTCCGTTTTGCTTCGTATATAATCGCAGCGATCCTTGTCCTCGGCGTATGGGGAATAACCCAAACGGTTAAAGCGGCAAGCTACAGCCGACAGCTTTCAATCGACCGTCAGAGAGCCGTATCGTCTTTGGCGTCTTATCTGGACTCCGTTGAAACGGATTTGCGGAAAATGCAATATGTCAACACGGAGACCATGGCTTCGGGGCTTGCTTTGTCCCTGAGCCGCTCCTCCGCCGGCGCAAAAAGCTGCTTATCCCAGCTTGCGACAGGAGAAACGGAGCTTTACAATATATACAAATTTTTATCTCAAGCGGGAGATTACGTCCGCTCGGTGGACAAGAAGTTGATTTCCGGCGGTTCTCTTTCGGATGAGGACAGGGAGCAAATAAAAGCCCTTTACGAGTACTCCGTTTCCCTTTCGGACACGGCAAGCTATGTGGAGGAGCTGATGTATGCCGGAGAAATTGAATTTGAGGACACGGTTTCGACTCTCAGTATGATTTCCGAGGAGGAAAGCGGGCTTATATCCTTTTACGACACCGTTTCCGATACGGAGGAGTCCTTTTCGGACTACCCGACGCTTATTTATGACGGACCCTATTCGGACAACATCACATCCAAAACCTCCGAGCTGTTGGAAAACGAAAGCGAGATAACAGCCGAGGAAGCGAAGGAGCTGGCGGCGGAGTATTCGGGCATTGACAAAAACAGGCTTTTGCAGCAGGAAAACGAAAGCTCGAACATTCAATCCTATGTTTTTTACAATGACGGAACCACCGTTGCGGTAACGGTAAAGGGCGGATATCTTCATTATATCCTTTCCGACAAATATGCGGGCGAGGAAAAGATAACCGAAGAGACCGCTGCGGAAAAGGCGAAGGAATTTCTTGAAAAGGCGGGTTATTCCTCCATGACCGAAAGCTATTACTTTGATGAAGACGGAATTTGCACCGTGAATTTCGCCTACACGGAAAACGATATAATTTTTTATCCGGATCTTATAAAAGTGAGTGTATCGTTAAACGACGGCTCGATTGTCTCCTTTGATGCGGCAAGCTATCTGATGAACCACACGGAGCGGGAATTTTCAGCCGCTGCCGTAACTCTTGCCCAAGCCCGAAACGCCGTTGCGGACAATCTCAATATCGAAGGCGTAAAGCAGGCGGTAATTCCTTTGGACGACGGCACGGAAAAGCTAACCTACGAATTTTTGTGCAGCGATGAGGACGGCAATGACGTACTTGTCTATATCGATACGGAAACGGGACTTGAAGCGGATATTCTGCTGCTGTTGTACTCGGACGGCGGAACGCTGACAAAATAAAGCACGGGACAAAGACGAATCCCCGCTGAATAATTCTCGGATACCATGGCAAAATAGTAACGACCTAAATTGAAAGGAAGAAAGCAATATGAAGAAAACAGCTGTTATACTTGCGGCGCTTCTCATTTCTCTGATAATGGTTTTTACGGCTTGCAGTCATAACGATGACGATATGACGGTTACAACCACCGTAAAGGCGGACGAAACCACCACGGAAAAGGACGACGCCCTTGACGACCTGTCGGAAGCACTGACAACGGAACATTCCGGTGATACCCTTGAGTCAACAAGCTCGGAGGACAGTCTTGCGGACGCAATAGAAGACGCCGCCGAAAATGCGGAAAACGCCGCAGAAGACGATGCAGATGAAGCAAGGGACGCAATCGACGACAACGGGTAATAAGTATATTTTATCTCATACAAAAATTTACTCGATCATACAAAAATCGGCGGTTGATTGAGAAAATTACAACCTTCCGCCGTAGGGGCGAACCCATGTATGTCGCCAAGCACCGTAGGGGCGGACCCATGTGTCCGCCCGCAAGCCGCTTGCGGCTTCCTTTTAAAATTATAATTTCCATAATCAAACCCGCAAGGGTTTGACCAATGTTTGTACAAACCTATGTTAAATCCTCACGGATTTAATTAAATGATTATAT
>JAJQGK010000043.1:0-4452 GCA_021200555.1 Clostridiales bacterium
GCCCTCCCTCCGTCAGCAAAATCATCTCTCTAAACTTTCAAACTTTCTCTTTTTTTAGTCTCACATCATTGACAAATGAACATTATCTAAAAATGAAAAAATAAAATTATAGGTTGCAATTTTTTTTAAATTTGATATACTTATCTTATGGACTGTAAAATTATTAAATCGAAAAGAAAAACAATAGCAATCGAAGTTACGAATGCAGGCGAGGTTATAGTTCGCGCGCCTGAGCATTGTTCCCGTGAATTTATTGACAGCTTCATAGAAAAAAATCGGGAATGGATTGAGAAAAGCTTGGCAAAGGTTGAAGAAATCCGTATCCAAGATGAGAAATACCGCGTCCCGCCTGAAATGGAGCAGAAATTCAAATATGCGGCAATGGCGTATATTCCTCAATTGGTAGCGTATTGGAGCAGTATTATGGGGCTTTCCCCCACCGGAGTTAAGATTACATCTGCGCAAAAGCGTTTCGGCAGCTGCAACAGTCAAAACGGACTTTGCTTTTCTTACAGAATTATGGCTTATGATAAAAGGGAAGTTGACTATGTTATTGTCCATGAACTGGCTCATATAAAGTATAAAAACCACAGCAAGGATTTTTATGCTCTTATAGAAAAGTATCTTCCCGATTACAGGGAAAGCGAAAAAATTTTAAGACACAGAGGAGATTGATTTTATGGCAAAGGCAAATTTAAAGGCATTTAAGGTATCAAAGCTTCAGTTTACCAATCAAATCAAAGAAAACAAAAAGATTGAGCTGGGATTTTCTTATTCATACAATGTAAAATATGCGAAAAACAACACCTGCGTAGGGCAGTTTGTCGCAAACATTGTGGATAAGTCCGATCCGGAGGAATTTTCAATTAACGCTACGGCGGAATCTGTTTTCGTTTATGAAGAGGGTACGGCTAAGGAAATTCTCCATGTTGAAACTTATAATGAGATTTTTCCCTATGTCAGAGCGTTTGTGACTACCATCACTTCAAATGCGGGTATTCCGCCCATTATCATTCCGTTTATAGACATTTCAAAAAAGGAAATATACCGTTTTGAAATGGGCAAAAACGATCAGCCGCCTACAGCGGACGACTTCGTCAATCCCTATGACAATAACTGATTATATCAATAAAAAACAGCGGCAGCCGAAAAGGTTACCGCTGTAATTTTTTCTGATAGACTTTAGCCGATCGTTTATGAAAGAGCGGCCAATTTCTGAGGAATTTTTTCCTTCAGCAGTTCGATCATATTTCGGATGTTTGCAATTAATTGGTTAATCGCTTGAATAAATTGTTGATAATATGTTGGTGCGTCATTTGTTACCGTAATTGTTGTGGAAGCGATAACTTCGCCGTCAACAACATAATTCAGATTTGTTGAACCTGTTTTCTGCGATGCGGTAAACAGATTGCCCACGAGTATACCGTATGAGGAGTCCTCAAGAACCAGCGAACCGCCGGAGGGATAACTCGTCGAATAACCGTTGATGTCCACAGCGTAGGCTTTTACAGTGGTAGAATGAAGAGGAGCCACTTCAAATTCACTTTCCGTAAAGGCTATGTGATCAAATACGCCTGTAGGCTCGGCAGTGGAGCATACGAGAAGCGCGTCGGAAACCGCTCTGTCAATTCCCGCATAGCTGGGAGTATTTTTTGTCGTCAGAGACGAACCGGCTTCACGCTTTGAAATAAGGGTTGAAGAGCCGCCGCCGTCAAGGGAAAGAGCGTCAACACAGCCTAAAGCCAGCATTGCATAAGCAATCTCAACATTGTTCATACCGCAGGATGAAGGTGACTGCCTGCCGTCTGCAACGAACATAACAACCGTACCGTCCGCCTTAATGCCTATGGCTGTCCTTGGAGCAAGATAATCCGTGCTGCTCGTAGCAACCTTGCCGTTTTTAACAAGGATAAGATGACCGCCTACAGCCTCCGCAACATCGCTTGTGTCGGTGTTGCCGCTTCGGATAACTGCCGTGCCGTCATTAAGTATTGCAAAGTAAGGTCTGTTGTTCGATACATGGCAGACAACGCCGCTCATTACGAGAAGTCCGCTGGGTTCACCGGTTGATGAGTTGTACATATCGCCGTTAATACCGCCTACAACATTGACGCCGTATTTGGACTCCATAGCGGAAGCCTGGCTGAGAACCGTTGAACGCTTCCACTCGTCCGTATCGCCGTCATTGTAAGAGGCGATAATTGAAATATCCGGATTGCTCAGGTCTATTTCAAGAGAATAGCATTTCACCTGATTGCTTTTCGCTGCGTTATTCAGTACGGTATATCTTTCTGTTACACCGTTTACGATGGTATAACTTTTGCCCGAGGTGACATATGTGTCACTGTAAAGAAGAGTTGAATCGAGCCATTCAACGGATGCAGCGCAGACAGAGGGCGCAAATACCATTGCAAGCATAAGAACCGATAAAAACACTGCTGTAATCTTTTTGATTGCCGAAAAATGTTTGTCCATGAACATTTCCTCCTGTATATTTTTACAATAGATATTTTATCAAATTAATTTTGATTTTTCAATACTATTTTAAGAAATGATACAGAAAAAGAAAATTGTCTGAATTTTACAAGGTTGAAGTCAAGCTGAACATAATTACAAAAGGAGCTTTGCAAAAATGCAAGCCCCTTCGTTTTTTATTTGATAAGTTTTGATATGAAAACCGGTTAATCCTCTTATGAAAGCACCGTGCCGTCTGCCAATGTAATTGTATAACCGTTAAAGTTAATGGTACCGTTGTTGGTTAAAGACGTGATTGTGCAGTCGCCGGTAAGAGTCCATGAACATCCTTCGTCAACAGTGATAACCGCATTGTTTTCAACTGCTGTGCCGCCTTCTTCGTTGTCAACTATATTGATTGTTCCCGTGAAGTCGCTGCCGCCTGTCAATGTCATGGTAAGAGTCGAAATTGTATCAACGATTATATCGCCTTCCAATGTTTGACCGTCCGCTGTAAATTCTACATTTGCGCCGTTTGCTCCGGCAGTGCCCCAGCCGCAGCTTGCGCTGTTGCCGCTTATTTTCATCAGGTATCCGTCAATATCGTAATTTACAAGGGTTACGCCTGACAGATATATGATTGCGTATGTGTTTGTCACATAGAACATATCGCCGTTGTTCGATGTCAAAGAGCCGCCGGTCATGGAAAAGCTTGATGTGCCTACATCCGCATCTCCGGACATTGATTGGTAAATCATAACATTGTGAACGTTCTCATCGGAGCTTGTGCCCATATCGTCGCTCATATTTCCGTAAACGTCGCAGTCTGTAAGTGTGATTGAATTTTGTCCCTCGATTACAAGAGCCTCCGAATTATTCGCCGTAAGAGTTGCGTTCGCTACCGTAATTGCCGCCGTAGAGTAAACTGCGGGAGAATTGTAGCCGTTTGTTGTGTATGTGCCGCCGTCAATATTTACCGTTCCGCCGCCTCTGTCCGAACGAATTGCAGCAGAAGAACTTCCGCTTGTTTCAACAGTCAGATTGCTTGCGTTTGTAGTTCCGCCGCCTGTGGTTTGAATGCCGCCGGAATTATCCGCCGTTGTTGTGATTGCAGAGTCGGAAATATTCACCGTCGTTCCGCTGCCGTAGCTGAATACTCCGTTGCCGTTTTGAGCGGAGGATGTTACGGTTGCATTTGAAATCGTAGCCGTTGCTCCGTTTGATGCGAGAAATGCAGCGTTTATGCCGTAAAATCGCCGTTCTCCGTGTTGGAGCTGTCTCCGGAGGATTTGTCAACGGTAATATTGTAAAGGCTTACAATTGCGCCGTCAACAAGAAGAGCGTTTTCGTCATCGCCTGTGGAAATATATGTTAAGTCCGAACAATCTCCGTCCTCATCTATCGTATTTGCTGCCGTTCCTGAAGCCGTATCCGTTCCTCCGAAATTAGTATTTCCGCCGCTGAAATTACTGTCTTCGGGTTTTTCCGGTTCACCGTTTCCGCCGTTTCCGTTGTCATTGTCGCCGTTTTCTGCGTTTTCATTGTCCGTGGAAGTAACGGTAAAGCTGTCAAGCTTAGCCGCAACTCTGAGAATTTTTCTCGCCTCGGAGGCTGAAATTGAGCCGCTTCCGTCAAAATCACCGGCACTTAATGCGTACTCGGTTGTTTCGTCAAGCTGTGCAGCCATTCTCAGAGCAAGCCTTGCATCGGCTGCAGTAACCTCGCCGTCGCCGTTAATATCGCCTAAAACAGTATCGTCATTGTCTCCGCCGTTATCATTTTCGCCGTTTTCGGGCTGTTCCGTATCGGTGGAAGCATTGGTTTCATCCTGAACGCCGCTGAATGAATTTACCATGTCGGTCATATAAAATTCATATGAATAGCTTGTGACTGCGGATGTGTTTGAGCCGTTGGGATCGAATCCGCCCTCTTCTCCTTCGGGCATTTCGGGCTGCTCGCCTTGTTCTCCCTGTTCGCTCATATCCGGTTGGGACATAT
>JAJQGK010000043.1:4552-20689 GCA_021200555.1 Clostridiales bacterium
GTTCGCTCATATCCGGTTGGGACATATCCTCAGCGCCTTCGGGGATTGTCATTTCGCCTTCAGTTTCTTCAGGCATTTCGGGCTGTTCGCCCTGTTCTCCCATTTCTCCCATATTATCGGGTGCTTCACCCATATCGGACATATTGCCCATTCCGCCGCCCATGTTCATTCCGCCGGTCATTCCGACATCGGAGCCTGTGTAAATCTGACGGGTTGCGCCGCTGAAGCCCGTAACCGTAGAGGCGTCGTAAAGTCCGTCAACATCGGTTCCTTCCACATCTCCGCCTACATAGACATAGTAGGTTTCGCCCTGCTGAAGCTCGGGACAGCTTATAACAGCGCCTTGGTAGCTGCGGTTGTAGGAACCTGTGGTTTCGTCCTGGTCGGGGTCGTATGCAAAAATTACGGTTCCGTCCGTAGTCGTAACAATTATTGCTTCATCTGCGCTTTGAGCAGAGGCAAATTGAAGATTCATCGTAACCTGCGCCGAATCGCTGTCGGCCCAATCCATTGTGGAGCCCGTTGCAACCACATAACCGCCGTTGATATAGGAGCCGCTGTCGCTGTCAAGTCCCGCATCGGAAGCCGGATTTGCAATTGCAATAACAGTGCCGCCGTTTATTACGAGATAACCGTTGGAGTCAATTCCGTCACCCTCGGATCCGAGCCCGGCCACTATATGAAGTGAGCCGCCGTTAATCGTTGTAACGGAAACGCCGTCTTCGTTAGTATTAATGCCGTCGTCCTGAGATTGAATGTTGATTTTTCCGCCGTTTATTGTTAAATGAAGTTCGCTGTCAAGTCCTTCGTTATCCGCTATGATGTTAAGAACTCCGTCTCCCTCTTCTTCGCCGTTGACATTCATAGACATTTTGCTGTAAAATGCGGCATCAAATTTATACAGCTTTTTGCTTTGGTCGTTGTCTTTGTAAATTTTTGCCACATGAGAGCCCGTAATAGTGTTTACGCTGCCGTCTGCAATAATCACATTTGCGCCCGCTGAGGATGTATCCTGAGTTTCAGAGGCTGTGTATTCCTCCGTTTCTCCCTCATCGTATGCAACCCAGTCCGTATCGCATTCGTAAACGCTGTAGAAAATAACCGCAGGAGCCACCGTACAAGTAATATCTGCGCCGTCAAGAATAAGCGTCACAACCGCATCGGGATCCGTTTTTGCATCGTCTCCCAAGTCAACGGCGATTTGACCCAATGACAAAGTACCGCTGATTCTGTACGTGCCCGCCTCGGTGATGTTTACAACCGTGTGAGCTGCCGCTTCTTCCTCGGTATGCTTGTCGTCGTCATCGCCTTCGCCGTAGGTGTTGCCGCTGTCGTAATAATCCTTATCCTCGTAATATATGATGTCGTTTGAAATATACACTGCCTGAGTATCATCATTTGTGACCTCTTCGCCGTCAACCGTGATTGAACTGTCGGACAGAACAATTGCGATTTCATCCTCATATTCCGCCGCGCTTGATATTACGGTGAAAAGCCCTAATATAAGAGCCAACGAGGTTACAATTGACAGTAGTTTCGTAATTTGCTTCATATAAAATCCTCCTGATTTTTCCGAGAGCGGTTTTCCCCTCTCTGTTTCGGTGTAAATATATCAGAACCGGTTAAAAACAAACTTAATTTTTCTTAAAGTGAAATTAAAACGGTTGAAATTCTTTTTTGTGTAATGTATAATAAAACCTGTGCGGGTTTTCCTCATTTTTGATTTTAAGTAAGCACTGATTAAATCGAGTGCGGCGAGCTTCACGAATTTTTTGCAAGACAAGGAACAAAGCGCAAGGAATACTGTCGTATTGTGAGCATTTGTG
Source organism: Clostridiales bacterium (assembly GCA_021200555.1). Classification (GTDB taxonomy): domain Bacteria; phylum Bacillota; class Clostridia; order Oscillospirales; family Acutalibacteraceae; genus UBA1081. The sequence continues at coordinate 6,379 of JAJQGK010000043.1, forward strand.
ACGATGTATTGCGGAAAATGATCAAGCAGGCGGCGGCGATGCGTTAGGCGTGATTTAATCAGTGGTTACTTAATCAACACGATAAAGGTTGTGATTTTATGTTCCGAATATTAATAGTGGAGGACGACAAAAATTCGGCAAAGCTTATGTCTGCGGTGCTCAGCCGGGGAGGATACGAGACTTATGTCGCCCATGAAGTCCCGACCGCTTATGTTTTTTTGGAGAAATACCATATCGATTTGATTGTGGCGGATCTGATGCTGCCCAAAGTCAGCGGCTTTGAATTTGTCGAGACCCTGCGTGATTCCGGTGACAACACTCCTGTCATAATGGTAACGGCAAAGGGGGAGCAGGTGGATAAGCGTCACGGCTTTTTGGCAGGTGCCGATGATTATATGGTAAAACCTGTGGATGAGGATGAATTGCTTTTGCGTGTCCATGCTCTCCTCAGAAGAGCAAAAATCGTCAATGAACGGAAGCTTACGGTGGGAAGCATAGAATTTGATTATCAATCCTTGTCATATAAAAAAGACGGAACCTCCTATGAATTGCCGAAAAAGGAATTTTTGCTGATTTATAAGCTGCTTTCCGAGCCGAACAAAATTTTTACGAGGATGCAGCTTATGGATGATATATGGGGACCGGATACCGATTCAAGCGAAAAGACGGTTGATGTTCACATAAACAGACTGCGTAAACACTTTGAAGATACGGATGATTTTGAAATTGCGGCAGTTAGGGGAGTCGGCTATAAGGCGGTGATTAACGGTGAAAAGAACAAATAAACGCAGCAGCAAGCTTTTCAGACGCATTGGGTACTCCGTAGCGTTCTCTCTTACTTTTGCCGTAATCGATTTACTCTCTACAGGAATTGTATTTGTATTTTTTAAAATTATTCGAGACAAGGGCATTGTTCAGCTCGATTTTGACTTAAGCTACGCCGTTTCTCTGTTTATCCTCATTTCCGTTGTTGTAGGTATTATTCTAACATTTTGGTTAGGCAATCTTATGATGTCTATGACAAAAAATTATATAACGGCCATTGATGCTATTGAAGAGGGCGATTATTCCGTAAGAGTAATTACAAAAGGTATTCGCGGATATAGAATTTTAAGCGAAAAGTTTAATCATATGGCGGCTCGGCTTCAGGCTTTGGACACAATGAACCATGACTTTGCCACAAATTTTTCCCATGAATTTAAAACGCCCATTGTGTCAATCCGAGGCTTTGCAAAAATGGTTCGGGATGAGAATTTGACGGAAGAGGAACGGCGGGAGTATCTGGATATAATCGTAAGTGAATCCGAGCGTTTGTCGGAGCTGTCCGAAAGCGTGCTGGCACTGTCGAGAATTGAAAATCAGTCGGAGCTTACCTCTGTAACGAGGATTAACGCCGGTGAACAAATCAGAGTAGCCATTTCGCTGCTTGACAGAAAATGGGAACAAAAGCATATAAATTACTCCTTTGCCGGAGACGATTTTTTCGTGTTCGGCGATGAAAAAATGCTTGAGCAGGCATGGATAAATATTTTGGATAACGCCGTTAAATTTTCACCGGAGAACGGCAGCGTTGGCGTAAATTGCCGTCAAGAAGGGGAAGCGGCGGTTTTTGAGTTCTCAAACCAATGCGAAACGGAGCTTTCAAAGGATAATTTAAACCATATTTTCGATAAGTTTTACCAGGGAGATACATCCCACATAGTCAAAGGCAACGGACTCGGACTGCCGATTGTAAGGGAAATTGCGGAATTGCATAACGGTACGGTTGAAGCCGATGTTTCCGAGGATAAATTTATTTTGACTGTAAAGATAAATACCGCCCGATAAATACGCAGTCATATGAGAAATTCGCCCACCCGTACAGAGTGAGCGAATTGTTTAAGTAAGCACTGATTAAATCGAGTGCGACGGATGTTTAGAGAATTTTTTGCAAGACAAGGAACAAAGCGCAAGGAATACTGACGTATTTCGAGCATTTGTGACGATGTATTGCGGAAAATGATCAAGCAGCCGGCGTGCTCAGCCGTCAGGCGTGATTTAATCAGTGGTTACTTAAGTTAAAATGTCAATTCCGATTTAAAATTGAACCTCCGCAATTTTCTCATCGGTAATCATGTCGTAAGCTATGATTCCCTTGACATTAACAGCGTACAGCGTAGTGTCGATAAAGGCGGCTCTGCTGATATAGTTGTAGTAATAGCCTCCTGTTTGGTAGGCGTTATAGCTGCCGAAAAGTCCCAGCTCGCCGTCAATAACCTTGAATACGAGGATTACTCCGTAGGTGTCGTAGCTGTCCTCTCCGTAAATCTCCTTGATCATTGATACCGCAAAGGTTTCATTGTCAATCAGCACAAATGCCTTTGAGTCTGTATTTATGGAGGCATTCGGTACCGTGTAGCTGTCAACCTCAACAGGGTTTTCAGGGTCGCTTACGTCAAACAGTGAGATTTTGGCGGAGCCGTCGGTGCCCTCCGTGTCGCCTCCGGAGCCTGCTCCCACAAGAAGCGTGTCGGATATCGGGTGCAGATAGGCTGAAAATCCGGGAAGCTCAAGCTCTCCTGTGATTTTGGGATTTTCAGGGTCGGATAAGTCTATCACAAACAGCGGATCCGTATTAAGGTAGGTTACAAGATACAGCGTGTCTTCGGAAAATCTTGCCGATTGAATTGTTTCGTCCGCTGCAATTCCGTCAAGCTCGCCGATTACATTCATATCCTCATCCAGAACCGTTACAACATTTTCCATATGCGACTCATCATCGTAAACATATACTGTCGTTGCGATACGCAGATTGCCGTTCCACTCGTCCATGGAATAGCTGTTCAGCAGCGATCCCTTGACCATCCCTTCTGATTTATATTGAACTCCTTCATCTGTAATTTCAAATTTGTAAAGAATTGTGGCGTCGCAGGAAACGGTATCGGCCGTTTCGCTGCTGTCGTCAGACGTTTCCTCGTAATAGGTGCCCGCTACGAATAAATGCTCGCTGTTGCAGTAAATTTCAAAGCCGTTTCCGAAAATTGCGGAGACATATGTTTTGCTTTCAGGCTCTTCAAGAGAAACGGACGCTATAATAACATATTGCTCCGTTAAATCCTCATAGGGAAACAGAATATTATCTGCATCTATACGAATATTTTCTCCCGAATTTATCGAGTATACGGGAACGGTAAGCTGAGTGCAGGTGTCAAGGATTGATGTGAAATCCTGATCCGTGTAAACCGCCCAATATGGAATGTTGTAATTCGCCGTGAGTATGAGCTTGCCGCCGACAACCCTGGAGGAAACATAGGAACCGCTTATTTTTAGAGTATATTCTTCCGTTATGTCATTCATATCGGAAATGTCGTATATTTTTACAATGGCTGCACTGTTATATTCAAAGCAGCAGTCGTAGGTGTACTCCGAAGACTCAGCTTTTTCGGTGCTTTCCTCTTCTTCATCGTCGGGGTAGCAGTAATCGGTCATTACGGCTACAAGCTTGTCATCGTAAAGATAAATTTCATTAATTTCTCTGTCGCCCTCTTGAATTTCCGCCGCAACCGTCATTGAAGCCGCATCCGTGATGATGATTTTGCTTTCCGAAACATAGTAAATATATGCTCCGTCGTTTTTTATTATATCGCCCTCGTCCACCCCTGTAACTTGAACGTTTGTTTCACTGTAGGAAGCAGTACCTTCGGAAGAGCCCACAGACTCGTATGTTGACTCGCTGTAAAATGCGCTGTCCGCAGCGGTCGCCCCGCCTATGCCCATGGAGTCCAAAAGTCCGCTGAGCCTTTGCTCCGTATAGCTTTGGTAATAGCTTTTGAAACGGCTGAGAACGGCGGTTTCAATGGTGAAGTATCCGCTGTCTGAGTCTAAATTTTCCGCCGCAGTGTCGAATTTTTTCAGATTGAAGGCATTTCGAGCCATATCAAACCCTAATACGCCGCAAATTACAACCGCAATCACCGCCGCCGCAGAAGCCAAAACCTTAACAAATGTTTTTCCTCTGTGCTTTTTCGGTTGGGCGATGTTAATAATTTCGCCCTGTTCGTAAATCAGCTTTTCAATATTTTCCGCAGACAGTTTTTCGGGTAATGGTATTTCCCTGTTGAGCTTTTCATCAAGCATTTTTTGTGTGGCTTTTTCGCTTTTTTTGTTGCTTTTCATATCAAACCCTCCGAACTATTGTAATATGTCCCGCAGCTTTGTTAGGGAACGGGAAAGCTTTGAACGCACCGTACCTGCTTGCAAGTCCAGGATTTCGGCGATTTCTCTGCTTTTATAGCGCCCTATAACACTCAGAAGCACAATCTGTTTCTCCTCAAAGGCGAGGGAATTAAGAGCGTCCGAAAGCTCTGCGGATAATACCATATCGCTCTGATTTTTGTCCGCTGCGGTGTCGCTTATCTCGTGAATGGGTACGGCGTAAAGCCTGTCTGCGGGAACGCTCAGCTTCGTTTTGCACACATTCGCAAGAATTTTGAACATCCAGGATTTAAAGGCGGAGGGCTTTTTCAGAGATGTAATATTTTTAAAGGATAATAAAACAGCCTCCTGCACGCAGTCCTCGGCATCGGCGCTGTTACCGGTAAAGTAAAGCGCAAATCGATACAGGTCGTTGGCATAAAAGCTGTATACATCAGCAAACGCCCTGCCGTTTCCTCCCTGAGCCTCTAAAATTAGGTTATCGAGATCGTGTTTCATAGTGTTCCGCTCCCTTCATCTATTAGACGGATAAAAACGGCAAAGTGTTGCACCATTTTATTAAAATTTCAAAATTTTTTCTTTTTTTTCTTAAATGAAAAGCAAAGAAGTGGCAATCAGCATTTGAGCAACATAATATGTCACATGGTTTGTCACAACGTCTACCGGACGGTTCTTTCCTTCGCCGAAATATGTGCCGGACAGGATTAAATCGGAAATCATAAAGAATACTCCGCCGATAAACATTATAACCGTAGTGCGGGTTTCAAAACGGTCCATCAAAGCCAGCGAGCCGGACAGGAACGTCATATATGTGAGAATTGCCGAGTAGATAACCGTGATTACCTTAAATTTGCCGTAATTCATCTTCATCGGCTTTTCCAAAACAAGCATTCCGCCCGCAACCAAAGCGGCAATGATAATCGGAATGATTACATATAACGGCTTCGACCAATCGGCGTAGTAAATCAAAAGAGCCGCAATATATACCAGATGACCCAGCATAAAAGCTCCGAAACCGGCAAATGTGTAGGAGTCGTTATCCGAAGGATATATCCACTTGAGATCCAGCCAAACATCGCCCATCAGACCGCCTACAAGCCCTACCAAAATAAAGAGGGCAAAAGCGAACTTCTCCTGTCCCAAGGCGTGACCTGCCGCAGCAGCGCCCATCGCCACAAAAACAATGCTTGTGAACCCCTTGAGCATACATGCCTTGACGCTGTTCGTCTGTAATCTGAAGCGAAGGAAAACGACAAGTGAAATAATATCAATAATTAAAAGCAGAGCATAAAGTACCATATTCCGTACCTCTTTTTATTAATTTTGTACATTATATCACATTTGATGTGCAATTTCAAGAGGGTATACAAATTTTCTAAAAAATAATTGAATATTTTCTTGACATTTGTGCAAAAGTTTAGGATAATATATATAGATAAAAATTACTGTGATACGGCTTGAAATTCGGCGTTCCGCTGTTTTGGTTGAGGTTAATGAAATGAAAAAAGTCATCTGCATTTTAATATTGCTTATTATCTTGGTTTGCGGCTGCTCCTGCGGCAGCGAAACCGGCGGAAGTGTGAATTTCGGCGACTATGAAATATCCTCCGAATACTATGAGACTACTACTCAATCCTACGATTCCTCCCTTGTGCTCGATATCGATACGTCATGGCAAACGTCTTATGCATTGTCTTATACATTTTACGACAGCGATAAGGGTTATTCGGAAATCGTTGAGGGAAGATGCGAAAACTATTACCAATCCATGGATATGGAGACAGGAATAATAACCTTCCTCTCCCAGGAGGACGGCTACATTATGGAATATGTACTTGAAGAGGCGTCAAAAACAGGCACGGCGGCGATAATCACCGATTCCGATATGGAAAGCCTGTATTCCGGGTTTGCCCTTATGTCGGCGTGTGATCCGTATCTGCCTGTATACACGAACGTTACAAAGGTTGGGGATGACTTTGTGGCGAACCGCTCGGCGACCAGATATAAGCAGGTTCAAACCGAGGACGGAGTGGAAACGAAAATTGCCTATATTTGGATAGACGACCGTTACAGCTTCGCTTCAAAATGCGAGCTTTATGACGGTCAGACCCAAGAGCTTCTTTTAAGGTGGGAGCTTACGGAATTTACTCTGAACGTTACCGAGGACAGCGTCAGAGTAAATCTTGACGAGTATACCCTTACTACGGAATAGTACGAAATGTATTTATTTGGTATTTTCTCTTGACAATACCACCTCATAATGATATACTTTTTTACAGAAAAAATGTGCGGTTTAAGGGAAGTTCGGTGCAAATCCGTCGCAACGGTCATTACCGTAATTGGGCTTTGGCTCATAAGTCGGAATACTTGCCGTACATTTATAGATTTTGTCGGTTACTTTTGGACATGAAAGGTGCGGCTTAACGTTTTTGCCGTAATTTTTATGTCGGCTTTGGTTTTGTCACACTCTTTTGCTTTTTTTGCAAAGGGTGTTTTTATTTTGTCCGGTGAAAAAAACAGAGAATATTATATCAAGTTGCTTCGAAGCGTTGCCGCTGATACAGGCAGACTTCCGAAAAAATCCGACTTTGCCGCCGAGGACATAAATAAAATCAAGGGCTATTTCGGCCCTTGGAGATACGCCTTGGAAGCGGCGGGACTTATTGCGTCCAAACGGGAGGACAAAGCCGAGAAAAACAGAGAGAAACGGTTAAAAAGCAGAAATACTTCAATTAAGTAAATCACGCAAAAATGCTGAAAAACAGCTGTAAATATGAAAGAGGTAACTCAAATGAAAACAAATCTGAAAAAAATCTTATCAATCGTACTTTCGGCGCTTATGCTTTGCGGTATTTTCACCGTGACAGGTTTTGCCGCCGATGATGCAATAACCGTCAGCTTCAGTGCATATGACGGTTCCGTTCTTATGCCTAAGCAGACCTTGACCGTGACGGACGGAATTGCCGAGGAATACGGCTATGAAATTCCCGAAACCGATCATAACGGTGAAACGGTTGACGGCATAACTGCCCTCGACGTTCTTGTGGCAGCGCATACGGAGTATTACGGAGACGACTTTACCGCCGAAACAGCGTCCGATTACCTTGTGATTAAGCAGGGTCAAATCCTCCTTGCTTTCGGTAAAAGCGCCTACGCTTCAAGCTTTGCGGTAAATAACGATTGCCCCCATGACGACAACTTCAATGAGTCTTGGGCTTCCTATACAGGCTACGGAATTGACGAGGCCGTTATTGAAGACGGAGATTACATGGCATACTTCTTCTATCAGGATACAAAATATTATTCGGATGATTATGCGTGGTTTACCGTTGACGGCGAGTCTGTAACGGAAACATATACAAAGGTCAACACCGCTGTTACGCTGACTCTTGAGGGCTATTGCTACGGCTGGTACAGCTGCAGCAAGGATGAGGATAAGGGAATAACGGCTCTTGCGGGCGTTGACGTATATCTTTATTCGGACGGCGAGTATACTCTGCTGGGTCAGACCGATGAAAACGGTCAAATTACCGTTGAATTGGATACAAAGGGCGACTTTATGATTTGCGCATATGGCACAACGGTTGACTCCTACGGCTACAGCACTCCCGTTTCCGCCGCTTGGATGGACATTTCCGCAGTTTCCGGAGCAAGGTATCTTTGGAATAAAATAGTGGAGTTCTTTACGGCTATTTTTGCGGCAATCGCAGCGCTTTTTTCATAAAATCGGAAGAACAAAAGGAATAATTCCCCTCGGAATACGGTGTCAAGCTTTTAAAAGGGTAAGTTTATCATGAAAAAATTATCATTATTCATTTCCGCAATTCTCCTTCTGTGTTCGGTTTTCCCCGCTTCGGCTGCGGTTACAAATTCGTATACAGCCGTCAATACGGAAACGGTCAATTTACGCTGGTCGGAAAAATTCGGCACCTCATATCGGGATGCTCCCGGAGTTCCTGCCGTTTGCGGTGATAACATCATAATTTTAAGCGGAAACACAATATACAAGCTTGACAAAACAAACGGCTCCGTTATATCAACGGCACAATTATCCTCTACAGTGGGCTTCGGATATATCCCGCCCCTGTATGAGGACGGGATTTTGTACTGTGCTTTGGATAATTCCGTTATAGAAGCTTACGATCTTGACACAATGGCAAGACTTTGGACTTATGCGGATGAAACAGACGGACAATCTCTTGCTCCTATAGTCTATGACGAAGGCTGCATTTACACGGGATTTTGGTACGATGAGGAAACTGCGGGGAATTTTGTCTGTCTTAACGCTTTAACAGGAGAAAAAATCTGGTCCTTTTCTCATTTAGGCGGTTTCTATTGGGCAGGCTGCGCCGTATGCGGCGATTATCTCGTTTTGGGCGGCGATGACGGCACATACGATTATGAGAGTCAATCAAATGTCTACTGCCTTAACAAGCTTACGGGCGAGGTTGCGGACAGCCTTGAGATTGTCGGAGATCAGCGGTCCTCCGTTGTTTACGATGAAAACACCGAAAGCTTTTATTTCACCACAAAGGCGGGCTATTTGTATTCCGTCAAAATGGCAGACGGAGTCCTGTACGATTTACAGACCGTAAATTTAGGCGGCAGCTCCACTTCAACTCCCGTAATTTACAATAATTGTGCATATGTGGGAGCGCAGGGGAGCCTTTACTCCGGCTATGTTTTATGCGTGGATTTGACCGATTTCACTGTAAAATATACGGCGGAAATGCCCGGCTATCCGCAAACCGAGCTTGTGCTCAGGGAAGTCGGAGATACGCTGTATGTTTACGCCGTCTGCAATAACTCCACCGGCGGCATTGTATTCTTTACCGAGAAAAACGGCGTGCAGGCGTCGGATGCGGAATATCTTTTTACTCCTCCGTCAGGTCAGACTGGGTATTCCGTAAGCCGTTTGATTGTGGATGAGGACGGCACATTTTATTATAAAAACGACTCATGCTATGTTTTTGCGGTGGAAAATTCAGCCGCAGAACCAATTAATTTCATCAATCGGCTTTTGCAATTTTTCAATAAAATTTTAGCCGTATTGGACAGGGTGTATTCAACGCTATGAGAAGCTTTTCCCAAAGCCATCCGATCACTGATTTTGTGGTCTATATAAGCGTAATTGTTTTCGGGATGATTTTTCGTCATCCCGTTCTGTTGTGCATTTCCTTTTTTTCGGCGTTTGTATACAATTTAATGATTAACGGCAAAAGAGCGGTTAAGCTGCTTTTCTGCATGATTTTGCCGCTGACGGTATTTATTACGGCTGTAAACGGCTTAACTGCCCATTACGGTATTACCCGCCTTTTCAGACTTGCCAACGGAAATTATATCTGCCTTGAGCCTATCGTTTACGGCGCTGTTACGGGGATTTCCGTTTCTGCCGTTTTGATGTGGTTTTCAAGCTTCAATACCGTAGTTTCATCGGACAAGATTATGTATGTATTGGGGAGGAGACTGCCGAAAATCTCCTTGCTTCTCACCATGTCTTTGCGGTTCGTTCCGCTTTACAGAAACAAGCTCAGGGAAATATCTCGGGCTCAGACCGGCTTGGGCAAGGGTGTAAATCGGGGAAAATTATCCGAAAGGCTCAGGAACGGATGCAAAATCCTGTCGATACTTATATCCTGGGCTCTTGAAGGCGCAATAGAGACCTCCGACTCGATGAAATGCAGAGGCTACGGATTGAAAAACGCAACGCATTACTCTGATTATTTTATGTTTAAATCGGACATCACAGTTATAACCGCCGCCGTAATCTGCGACTGCGGCGTTATAGCGGGAGCGGCAAAGGGAGCAGCCTTTGTGATTTACAATCCCTATTTCTTTGTCAATGATACAAATGCGCTTTCCGCCGTAACATTTACTCTGTACGCCGTTCTGTGCTTGCTGCCATGCATTCTCGATACCGTATGGCATATAAGACGAACAATTTTGACGGGAGGGAAAAAGATTGAAGCGGATTGAGATTAAAAACTTAACGTTCAAATATCCCTTATCATCGGAAAATGCCCTTAACGGCGTTTCAATCACAATCAATAAGGGAGATTATATTGCGGTCTGCGGAAAAAGCGGCTGCGGAAAAACAACCTTGCTCAGACATCTGAAGCCTGCCGTCACTCCTCACGGCGAACGAACGGGAGAAATTTTGTTTGATGATGAAAATATCGGCAGCTTGTCCCTGAGACGGCAAACGGCTGAAATCGGATTTGTTATGCAAAACCCCGACAGTCAAATTGTCACCGATAAGGTTTGGCATGAGCTTGCCTTCGGATTGGAAAATCTTGGAACAGACAGCAGCACAATCCGTCAGAAAACAGCTGAAATGGCGGATTATTTCGGGATTTCCCATTGGTTCCGCAGAGATGTAAACACTCTCTCCGGCGGCGAAAAGCAATTGCTGAATTTGGCGTCTGTAATGGCGATGGATCCTGAAATTCTTTTGCTTGACGAGCCTGTTTCGCAGCTTGATCCGGTTGCTGCGGCGGATTTTTTAAGCACCGTAAGCCGATTGAACCGTGAGCTGGGCGTGACCGTGGTTATCACAGAACACCGCCTTGAGGAAATTTTTCCCAATGCGGACAGAATTGTCGTTATGGATAAGGGCAAAATCATTTCCGATTTGCCTCCCTCGGAAACAGGTATGCGGCTTTCCGAAAATTTGAGCTTTATCCGTTACGCCATGCCTGCGCCCATGAGAATTTATTCCCAAGTGGGCGATACTTCCGAGAAGTGTCCCGTTACGGTAAGAGACGGCAGAAGGTGGCTCCAAAAGCTTAATGAAAACGGCAAATATCTCAAAATAGACCGTACAATCCCGCCTGAAACGGAAATATCGGTATCAATTAAGGATTTATTTTTCTGCTATGATAAAAAAGACGCAGATGTTTTAAGCGGATTAACCGCAAATTTTCAAAGCGGAAAAATAACCTGCATTTTAGGCGGCAACGGCAGCGGAAAATCCACCTTGTTGAAGCTCGTTGCCGGCATTTACAATCCTATTTCGGGCAAAATTAAAATTTCCAAAGCTCTTCAGCCTGATAAAGCCCGCCGAAGCAAGCGGAAAGGCTCGGAGCAGCGGGGAAGGGCGAAAACGGCGTACCTGCCCCAGCAAGCGGTAACGCTGTTCACCGAAAAAACCGTAGAGCGTGATTTAAGGCTGATGAGTGATGATATTTCGGAGGCTGTGAAGCTGACGGAAACGGAGAATATTTTAGACTGTCATCCATTTGATCTCAGCGGCGGGGAAATCCAGAGAGCGGCAACGGCGAAAATTTTACTTGCCGATCCCGATATAATTTTGCTTGATGAGCCTACAAAGGGGCTTGACGGCGAGTTTAAAGCGTCCTTCGGCAAAATACTCCGAACCCTTGCAAATTCGGGGAAGACGGTGATTGTCGTATCTCATGATACGGAGTTTTGTTCTTTGTACGCCGATGTATGTATGATGCTTTTTGACGGCAAAATCGTATCTTCAAAAAACTCTTGCGAATTTTTCTCCGAAAATACCTTTTACACCACAACCGCTCATAAAATGTCAAAGGGAATATTCGAGAACGCCGTAACCGATAAGGAGGTGGCATATCTTTGCCGAAAAAATCTGACAAAATAAGCCTGATTATCCTTATTCTTCTCGTCCCCGCAGTGATAATATGCGGTTATTTTTTTGGCAGCGGAAACGGATACTACATAACCGCCGGAATTGTCGCCGCAGCCGCATTGCTCGTTTTCTTTATATCCTTCGAGCGCGGAAAATCAAAAACCCGTGAAATTACCGCTGTCGCTTCAATGACTGCCGTGGCGGTGGTCAGCCGTTCTCTTTTTTATATGCTCCCCGAAATTAAGCCCATTGGCGCCGTTGTGATTATTGCGGCTGTGGGGTTCGGCTGGAAAAGCGGCTTTCTTATCGGTTCTCTGTCCATGTTTTTGTCAAATATTTTATTCGGACAGGGGATTTGGACGCCTTTTCAAATGCTTGGACTGGGGCTTTCGGCTGCGATTGCCGGAATTATACTGTCAAACAAAAAAATCGGATCTCATAGAATTTTATCGTCAATTATCGGCGGAATTGTAATTTTCATTGTCTACGGCGGAATCGTTGACACAAGCTCTGTGCTTATAATGTCGTCCGATTTGTCCGTAGGCTCTGTTGCTGCGGTTTATCTTGCCGGTATGCCCTATAACGGAATTTTCGCCGTTACAACAGCCGTGCTTTTGGCTCTTTTCGGAAAATCTCTCAGCGAAAAATTGGAGAGGGTAAAGGTGAAGTACGGTATTTTTGAAAATATTTGAAATTTCTGCCGCTGTATTAACCCCACAGCGGTTTTCTTAATTTCCAATATGCAAAATGAGTATAAATTGTAAATTTTCTTTTAATTTTTAATGCAATTCACCGAAATGCCTTGACAAGAGATTATCAATCATATATTATAGAGTTGTATATTACTATACAATTATAGCCGCAATGGCGATTTAAATTTTTTTACGAAAGAGGTGATACCGATGCAAAGCGCATCAAAAAACGGAAAAAGAGCGTTGTCGGTTCTTCTGTCGGTATTAATGGTCTTTTCGGTATGGGGAGGAGTTATCGTGCCCACTGTGGCTGACGCAGCTACTGCCGGGAACTACTACATTTCCATAACCTATTACTGGAGAGACAACAGAGGTTCGACATTGGACAATGTATACGGCGGCTGGTCTACGGTTACATCAAGCAATGCAGCAAAAACCGTGGGGATTTCCGTAATTTACAATGGTGACAACGGAACCGATACTGAGGACAAGGAAGTTTACTGGGACTTAGGTCAAACGGGATCTTATTATGGTGAGTATGTAAGTGCCAGTTCTACCGATTATATCGTTAAGGATGCCGGTACGGGGTCAGCTTACAGCCAAACTCTTACCGCAACAATTTCAGGATTCCCCACAATGGTGGGACTTGCCGGTCATAACGGAAATGTGACTAACGGTTTTGGGATAACGGTAACAAAGGTTGAAATAGGCAGCAGCTCAACCAACCTTACCACAGTATGGGAAGGCGATATGACGATTAAAAGTACCACATCCCTTTACTACGCTTATGTGGGCGTGGATGACAATGGGGATTTTACAAGCTACAACAGCAATAATGACTCATATAGTATTTTTGATACAGGTACATCAATTGATACCGATTCGTCAAATTGGACTATGCCTGAGGAAACCACCGTCAAATGGTCGAGTACAGCAGCGAAATCCGTTGACGTTCCCACAAGCTCCACTTCAAACACCGTAAGCACACAAACGGCGACAATCTATGACCAGTACGGAGTAACATGGAACCAAGCGCCCTATTACGCCATAAGCGCAAGTGCCGCAACCACCACAAGCAGTGCTTCAATTACCGGTGTAACGAGAAAAACGGGAAGAGCGGATACCGGAACCATAACCGTTTCCAACTCCGCAAAAGATTGGGTTCTGGCAGGAACATATAAATCCTATAGATATGTCTATGTTACCGCATACGCCAACTCATCTGTTTACACAACTTCTTACACCCGTATAAAAATCACAAACTATCAGGTGACTGTTACCTTTGTGGATTGGGACGACACAACATTATCTGGACCGACAAGCATTTATTACGGAGATGCTGCTACCGCTCCGTCGGATCCCGAAAGAGCCTCCGATGAAACCTATCACTACACATTCAGCAATTGGGATACGGATGTTTCAAGCGTTAAAGCCGATGTAACTGTAAAGGCAGTCTATACGCCTGAAGAGCATAGCTTTGACACTTATGAGGTTACAACTCCGGCTACCTGTACAACTGCCGGCACGGGAAAATATACCTGCTCCGCCTGCGGATATTCCTATGAGGAAGAAATTCCCGCAACAGGTCATCTGAACACAAGTACGATTAACGCAAAAGATGCAACTTGTACCGAAGACGGATATACCGGAGATACATACTGCTCTGACTGCAAACAGACTATAGCAACAGGTTCGGTAATTCCCGCAACAGGTCACACCGAGTACATTTCAAAAGCTGCTCAGGCTGCGACTTGCACCGAAGCCGGTTGGACAGCGGAAATCTCCTGCTCTGTTTGCAACAAGGTAATAACAGAAA
>JAJQGK010000127.1 GCA_021200555.1 Clostridiales bacterium
CAAGCGTCGGAGTTTTCGGTATGCAGTCATATATGGTAAATATAGAAGCCGATATTTCAATGGGTAAGTTCAAATTCGACGTGGTCGGCTTGCCGGATACCGCTGTAACGGAATCCAGAGAGCGGGTCAGAACCGCAATGAAAAACAGCGGCTATGATTTTCCCTGTACGCATATTACCGTAAATCTTGCGCCGGCGGACATAAAAAAAGAAGGCCCAATCTATGATTTGCCTATTCTCATCGCCATAATGAAATCGTCGAAACAGCTTGTTTGCGATCTTGACGGGAGCTGCTTTATCGGCGAGCTTTCTTTGGGCGGCGAGGTTCACCATGTAAACGGCGTTCTTTCGATGGTTATGGAAGCCAAAAACAGCGGAATGAAGCGTATTTTTATTCCTGCGGACAACGAACCCGAAGCCTCTGTTGTGGACGGAATTGAAATTTATGCGGTAAAAACCGTTAAGCAAGTCATAGATCACCTGATGGGATACGAGCTTATACCTAAGGTCGAACATAAGATTGACTTTGAAAAGGAAAGAGAGCATTTTGATTTTGATTTTGCCGATGTAAAGGGACAGTTTCAGGCTAAGAGAGCCTTGGAGGTGGCTGCGGCGGGAGGTCATAACGTTCTTATGATAGGTCCTCCAGGCTCCGGTAAAAGTATGCTCGCCAAGCGTATACCTTCAATTCTCCCGGATATGACATTTGATGAGTCCCTTGAAACCACAAAAATTTATTCTGTTTCGGGGCATCTGCCAAAGGGCGTTTCCCTTATAAGCACTCGTCCATTCCGCTCTCCGCACCACTCCGTTTCCGCTGCCGGACTTTCGGGCGGCGGATCCATACCCAAGCCCGGCGAGGTTTCGCTGGCGCACAACGGCGTTTTGTTCCTTGACGAGCTTCCCGAATTTTCCCGCACTGCCATGGAATCCTTAAGACAGCCTATCGAGGACGGAACAGTCTCGATTTCCAGAGTTGCAGGCACGCTGACTTATCCATGCTCCGTTATGCTTGTATGCGCCATGAATCCCTGTCCATGCGGATATTACGGACATCCTACGAGAAAATGCACCTGTCCTCAGGGTACTCCGGCACGTTACCTCTCAAAGGTATCGGGACCTCTGCTTGACAGGCTTGACATACATATTGAGGTTCCTCAGGTAAAATTTGAGGATTTGTCAGATGCTGAAAGGGGAGAGCCCTCCGAAAAAATCCGTCTCAGAGTAAACGCCGCAAGAAAAATCCAGGAAAAGCGTTTTGAAAATACCAAAGTAACTTCCAACGCCCATATGACTGCTGAAATGACAAGAAAATTTTGTGTTCTGACAGACGGAGCCGCCGCAGTGCTTAAACGCTCATTTGACGATTTGGGACTTTCGGCAAGAGCATACGATAAAATTCTCCGAATAGCCAGAACTGTTGCCGATCTTGACGGCAGCCTGCAAATTGATATAAAGCATATAACGGAAGCTATCCAGTACAGAAGCCTTGACCGTAAATTTTGGAATAATATTTAACCGAAACAATCATAATTTTCTTGAAATACAATCATAAGTGGTAAATCAAGAGAAAATTTGAAGGGACGGTAATACAAATGACTGAAGAAAAAACCACCGATATTTTTTACGAAATAAGAAAAATAAGCGATTTCAGAGATTTGCTGTCCCAATGCAAGGACCGCTTTGCCGGCAATCCTGCCTTCAAGTATCTTGAAAACGATACGGTCAGACAAATAACTTTCTCGGAGCTTTATGACCGAGTAAATTCTTTGGGAACGGCTTTGTGCGCTCTCGGTCTGAAAAACGAAAAAATCGCCGTAATCGGTGAAAATTCATGGAAATGGTGCTGCGCCTATTTTTCCGTTACAAACGGCACCGGCGTCGTTGTTCCCATGGACAGGGATCTTATGCCGCCGGATATTTTAAATATTCTGAGTTTTGCCGAGTGCAAGGCTGTTTTCTTTGATGAGAAAAGCAGGGAAAAATTAAACGAAATCAAAGACAGACTTCCCGCCGATATGATTTATATCTCCTTTTCCGAACCGGCTCATGGGGAGCTGGACTTTGACGATCTTATAAGAATAGGCGGAGAAAAGCTGAAAAACGGATTTAACGATTTTGTTTCCGCCGAAATTGACCCTATGGCTTTGGGCAGTCTTATATTTACGTCCGGCACAACGGGAGAACCCAAGGGAGTTATGCTGTCGCAATACAATATATGTTCCGATATTATGGCTCTTTCGGGAGTGGTTAAGATAACTTCCGAGGATTCGGTATTGTCCGTTTTGCCGCTTCACCACACATATGAATGTTCTTTAAGCTTTCTTATGCTTTTATACAGCGGCGGATGCCTTTGCTTTTGCCGAGGGCTTCGGTATATACAAAAGGATATGCTTATTTTTGAGCCTACATTGTTTGTAACCGTACCCCTTATGCTTGAAAAATTTCACAGCCGAATTATAAAAAAAATCTCCGAGCGGAGAATGGGAAAGCTCACTCTTTCCATCGGTAAGTTGGCGGCGTCTTCGGACGGCTTTGCCGCAAATATAGCGGACAGAGCCTTTGCGGAAATAAGAAAGCAATTCGGAGGAAAGCTGCGTCTTATCATTACCGGCGCCGCTCCCATGTCGCCCCGTGTCGCAGAGGACTTTAATACCTTTGGAATACCCGTGTATATCGGTTACGGCTTGACCGAATGTTCTCCGCTTGTTATCGGAAACAATGACAGACTTCAAATGACAGACGGAGTTGGCGTACCGCTTCCGGGAGTTGAAGTAAAAATTTCCGCTCCCGATGATAACGGAATAGGGGAAATTCTTGTAAAAGGCCCCATGGTTATGATTGGATACTACAAAAATCCCGAAGCCACCGCCTGCGTTTTCGATGAGGACGGCTGGTTCCATACGGGAGATATGGGAAGTATCGATAATGAAGGGCATTGCCGCATAGTAGGCAGATTTAAAAACGTTATTGTAACAAAAAACGGAAAAAATATCTATCCTGAAGAGGTAGAATATTACCTGAACAGCAATCCATACATTTCCGAAAGCCTTGTTTTCGGCTCTGAGGATGAGGATTTTCCGGACGAAACAAGAGTTGAAGCCAAAATTTTCCCCGATATATCAAAGATAGCCGAAAAACTTAAAGAAAAATCTCAGCCCTCAAGGGAGCAGATTTCAAAGGTCATCTCCGACGTCATTAAGGACGTAAATAAAAAACTCCCGAAATACAAACGCATTAAGGGCTTTGCAATACGGGAAAATGAATTTACGAAAACAACCACAAATAAAATAAAAAGACACGAAAACATTGAAAAGAAAAACGATAAAACAAATTTAAACGAAAAAACAACAGACGGAAAATAAAACCTCCGTCTGCTGTTCTCTCAAGGATTGTTTTATATGATTTTAGGTAAACGCAAAACAACAATATATTGTGTTTTTCATTCTCCTTAATCACATTATAAAGCATAATACAAAATATGTCAATACGCATTTGTTAAAATTTTCTCAATAATTTTTTTGTCTATTTTAAATGTTCGCCTCATATATATTATTCAGAGCAAAATGAGGTGAACAATCAATGACGAACACAAAAACGGAAGACAAAAAATCATGGTTTAACAGAGTTGTAATTGTGCAAATTTTTGTTTGTGTAATAATTGCAGCCGTTCTTATTATAGGCGCAAAAACCGGCAGCGAAATCATTTCCTATGCAGGCGAATATTACGCAAAATTAATGTCGGATGATTTTACCGGGGAGGATTTTAAAGAAGCCTTCCGCATGTTTGCCGACTATGTATCCGTGTTCGGAAATAAGGATGAGGGACAATCCGATGACGGCGCTTCCGATGCTTCGGAAACATCCGGCGTATCAGTTTTTTCCGAGATGACCGAAACAGCCGATGATGCGGAAACGGAAACCTTTATCGGCGGCGGAATCGATATTTCTTTTTCCGAGCTTAATGCTTTGGAGGGGATTTGCTTTGAGGAATACGAATTACATATAGATATTGCCGAACCTTTGGATAATTACAAAATTACATCCGGCTTCGGCTACAGAATAAGCCCTATTACGGGTGAAGCGGGCGTTCATACGGGGATTGATATGGCCGCCGATTACGGAACAAGCATTCGTGCCGCCGCAGACGGAACAGTACTTGATTCGGATTATGACGAAAGCTACGGCAATTACATAAAATTAGACCACGGCGACAACATCGTCACAATTTACGCCCATTGCTCCTCTCTTTGCGTTGATGCCGGAGACGAGGTATCTCAGGGCGATATTATAGCCAAGGTCGGCAGCACAGGCTCTTCAACGGGAAACCATCTTCACTTTGAAATGCGGAAGGACAATATAAGAATCAATCCCGCTTTTGCCCTTTACGGCGGGGATGTATGAAAATCAGGGTTGGGAGATGTTCCCTAAAAATCGCATTTCCGTTTGCGGCTCTTTTTACGTATTTTCTCTCGTCGGAGCTTTGCCTGAATTTTCTTGTCGCCGCAGTCTTTGCGTCGCTTCACGAATTTGGACACATTGCCGCGCTTTGTGTATTCGGTCAGATGCCCAAAGAGCTTGTTTTCGGAATAATGGGCATCAGAATTGACAGCAGAACGGATTTGTTGTCGCTGAAAGAGGAATGTATAACCGCCGCAGCCGGTCCGGTTGTCAATCTTATATTTATGGTGATATGTTATGCTTTAAAAGAAAAAAACGAGCTTTTAAGGCTTATCTTCATAATAAATACGGGACTTTTTGCCGTAAATATGTTGCCGCTGAAGTCTCTTGACGGAGGTATGATTTTAAATAATCTGTGCCTTATGAAATTCACCGCCGGCATAACAGATAAAATAATGAATTTCTGTGAAATCACAGTATCGCTGATTCTTATCGGAATAATGATTTTGTCATTGCTGTTTGACTTTTCAAATGCCTCCTTTGTATTTTTTACACTGTCGATTTGTATTGCGACTGTGTTTGAAATCTTCAAAACGGCTCCGAGACGGTTCATGCTGCGTAAAGCGGTTTATAAAAAAATAAATTGATAAAGGAAGTTTTAAATGAAACCCGAAGTTGAAAAAATTCTCCCGCTTGTCCAAAAGCCGGGAAGATATACGGGAGGAGAGCTTAATGAGGTTATCAAAAATAAAGACGAAGTCGCTTTAAGATACGCCTTTTGTTTTCCCGATACATATGAAATAGGAATGTCTCATTTAGGCATAAAAATCCTGTATTCCGTTATAAACAACAGAGAGGATGCGTGGTGCGAGCGTGTTTTTGCTCCGGAGGATGATATGGAGGAGCAAATGCGTAAAAACAATATTCCGCTGTACGCTCTTGAAAGCGGCGATTATATTAAAGATTTTGACGCCATAGGCTTCACTCTTATGTACGAGCTTTGCTATTCAAATGTGCTTAATATGATAGATTTGGCGGGACTTCCCGTTCTTTCAAAGGACAGGACGGAGCTTACGCCGATAATTATGGCAGGAGGAGCGTGTGCGTGCAATCCGGAGCCTATAGCCGATTTTGTCGATTTTTTTCAGCTGGGCGAAGGCGAGGAAATGATGAACGACGTCCTTGATCTTCTTAAAGAGTGCAAGGAAAAGGGTGAAAGCAAAGCGCAATTTCTTGAAAAAGCCGCTCATATTCAGGGCATCTATGTTCCCTCGCTTTATGATATTGCATATAACGAGGACGGAACGGTTAAAAGCATTACTCCTAAAAACGGCGCTCCCGAAAAGGTTAAAAAGAGACTTGTAAGCGACCTTGACAATGTATTTTACCCAAAGGAATTTGTCGTTCCCTTTATTGACGTAGTCCATGACAGAGTAGTGACGGAAATTTTCAGAGGGTGCATCAGAGGCTGCCGTTTTTGCCAAGCCTGCTTTTTGAACAGACCTATACGGGAAAAATCTCCTGAAACCATCAATAACGACTGTAAAATACTCTGCGAAACCACGGGCTACGATGAAATTTCACTTTGCTCCCTCTCAAGCAGCGATTACTCCCAACTGCCGGAGCTTCTTTCCGAGCTTTTAAGCTGGACCACTGACGACAAAATCAATATTGCTTTGCCGTCTCTGCGTGTTGATAATTTTCCGGATGAGCTTGTAAAAAAGCTTAACGAAGTAAGAAGAAGCGGGCTTACATTTGCTCCCGAAGCCGGCACACAAAGGCTTCGTGACGTGATAAATAAAAACGTAACCGAGGATGAGGTGATTGAAACCTCAAAAAAAGCTTTTTCCGGCGGCTGGACTGCCGTAAAGCTTTACTTTATGATAGGTCTTCCCACAGAAAATATGACCGACATAGAGGGAATTGCCGATCTTGCTCAAAAGGTTGTGGATACCTTTTACAGAAATCCGGACAAGCCCAAGGGCAAGGGCGTAAATGTCAGCGTCAGCGTTGCCTCTTTTGTGCCGAAGCCCTTTACTCCGTTCCAGTGGGAGCCTCAGGACGCCCCCGATACGCTTAAAGAAAAGCAGGAGCATTTGAAGGAGACGGTTAAAACAAAAAAAGTCTCACTTCATTTCCATGATATACGCATAAGCTTTTTTGAGGGAATACTTGCGAGAGGCGACAGAAGACTCGGCAAGGTTATACTCAAGGCGTGGCAAAAAGGGTGCAAATTTGACTGTTGGAACGATAAATTCAAGTTCGACACATGGATGGAAACATTTGAGGAGTGCGGAATAGATCCCACCTTTTACACTTCAAGAAAGCGTGAATTTTCGGAAATTCTCCCTTGGGATCATTTGGATTACGGGATCCGCAGAGAATTTTTGGAAAATGAAAACATTAAGGCTCATAAGGGCTTAACCACAGCCAATTGCCGCGAAAAATGCTCTGCCTGCGGAGCCGCCAAGCTTAACGGAGGAAAATGCGATGCGATGTGTCAGAATATGGTTCACTAAAACGGGACGGGTAAAGTATATATCACACCTTGATATTATGAGATGTATGACAAGAGCCGTCAGAAGGGCTGATATTCCGCTTTGGTATACAGAGGGCTTTAACCCGCACCCCTATTTAAATTTTCTTCTGCCCCTTTCCTTGGGAATTGAAGGAATGAACGAGCCTCTTGATATAAGAATTGAGGGGGATATTTCCAACGGAGAAATAAAGGATAAGCTTAACGCTGTTCTTCCGGAGGGGATTACCGTTGCAAATGTCACAGACCCGTACTTAAAAGCGTCGGACATTGCTTTCGGAGAATATGAGATAGTATTTGAGCGGGATAATGCTCTTGCGGAGGACATTGACAGAGCCATGAAGTCGGGAGAGCTTTCCTGCGAAAAAACGGGGAAGGTCAAGGGCAAAAAATCCGTTAAAACAATTAACGTCTCCGAATGTATAGAGAGATATGCCGTAACGGAAAATGACGATACTGTTGTTCTCAATGTGATTTTGCCCGGCGGAAACGAGAAAAATTTAAATCCCGCCCATCTTACGGCTGCAATAGGCAATTACCTTAAAAAAGATCTTGCACCGCTAAATGTTAAGCGTCTTAAGCTCCTTGACAAGAATTTGCTCGGCTTTGAATAAAAAAATAATTCAAAAAACTATTGCAAATCGGAAACCGATATGATATTATTTATAGGTGTTCATTTGCGTTTAGAGATTAAAACCACTAAACGGCGGTTAGTGTAACGCATTTACATTAAAGCGGTCGGTCCTCTGGCACAAGTAAGCACTGATTAAATCACGCCTGACGGCTGAGCACGCCGTCTGCTTGAATATTTTCCGCAATACATCGTCACAAATGCTCGAAATACGACAGTATTCCTTGTGCTTTGTTCCTTGTCTTGCAAAAAATCTTCTAAGCATCCGACGCACTCGATTCATTCAGCACTTACTTAAAGTTAAGAACGGCTGAAAAATTCAGGAGGTTAATATGGACGCATTACAACTCATTGCTCAGGACAGCATTAAGACCGAGGCTCCTCAGGTAAGAGTCGGCGACACCGTTAGGGTGCACGTGAAAATCCGTGAGGGCGAAAAGGAAAGGATTCAGGTTTTTGAGGGAACCGTTATTGCCCGCAAGGGAAGCGGAGTTGCCGAAACCTTTACTGTAAGAAGACTTTCCTACGGCGTTGGCGTTGAAAGGGTATTCCCCATTCATTCTCCAAATGTTGCCAAGGTTGAAACAGTCAGAACCGGTAAGGTTCGCAGGGCTAAGCTTTATTATCTGCGCGGCAGAGTCGGTAAGGCTGCTAAGGTTAAGGAACAGATAAGATAAAGTGTTTTGAGCAAAAGGGACGGTTTATGTCCCTTTTTTACTTAAGTAACCACTGATTAAATCACGCCTAACGGCTGAGTACGCCGCCTGCTTGCTAATTTTCCGCAATACATCGTCACAAAGCCCCTCATACGCCGGTATTCCTTGCGCTTTGTTCCTTGTCTTGCAAAAAATTCTCTGCGCATTCGTCGCACTCGATTTAATCAGTGCTTACTTAAAAGAACATATCGGATATAGAGGCGGGGTGAAGAATGAAGGAAAAAACAAACGGCTGCATATATTATGACTATTCCGAAAAATCCGAAAAAGAGGAAATAGCCGAAACCGCATGGAAATCACTTTACCGCTGGATTTATGCAGTCACATTCCTGCTTTTTGCGGTATTCCTTTCAATGACCTTTTTCCTAAGGGTTGTTCAAGTTGACGGCAGCTCCATGACTCCCACCTTAAATGACGGGGACAGAATACTTGTTTATACCTTTAATTACAAACCGTCGCAGGGGGATATTGTGGTTGTCAGTTCCCTTGACGGTGTCTCCGAACCGCTTGTAAAAAGAATCATTGCCGTTCCCGGTCAGACCGTTAATGTGGATTACAGTGACGGCACCGTTACGATAGACGGTAAGGTTCTAATAGAAAACTATATCCTGGAGCAGATGTACCTTAAAAGCAACGATGAGATTACATATCCCTGCACAGTCCCGGAAGGTACATATTTTGTTATGGGGGACAACCGGAACGACTCCGAGGACAGCCGAAATGTGAACGTGGGCTGTATTGACGAAAAGCTTATTGCGGGGAAAGTTATGTATAAGCTTTCTCCTATATCCGAATGGAACATATACGAATAAAACGGTGAGTACTATGGGAAAGAAAATTGTAGACAATATTTATGAAATAGCATCCGTAATTATGACGTCAATCATCGCTGTTGCGCTTGTATTTATATTTGCTTTCAGATTGGTGGGAGTTTCGGGTGAATCCATGAACCCCACATTGTTAAGCGGAGATTGGCTCATTACCACAACCTTTAACACATCCTATGAATACGAGGACATTGTTATTGTTGTTCAGCCGGGCGCTCTTGACGAACCGATTGTAAAGCGAGTTATAGCCACCGAATACCAATGGGTTGACGTGGATTATGACGAAGGCGTTGTGTATGTCGGCGACTCCCTTGACAATATGCAGGCGCTGGACGAGCCGTACATAGCCGAGCCTGCCTCATCAAGGCCCTCAACCGATACAAACGAATACCCCATTCAGGTTCCCGAAGGCTGCCTTTTTGTAATGGGTGACAACAGGAATAACTCCACCGACAGCCGTTCCTATCTTGTGGGATTTATAGATGAACGGTATGTTTTGGGCAAGGCGGTTGTAAGGGCTATGGCTGTGGATTACAACGATGGAACGCCGAGACTGAATACCGACAGATTCAGCATTTATGATTATTAATTTCTTATTAAGCAGCCACTGATTAAATCAGTGGTTACTTAATTTGGTATACAAATCCGAAAGACGGTGCATTATGTCAGACTCAATAAAACAACAGGTGCAGTGGTTTCCCGGTCATATGGCAAAAACACGGCGGCTAATAGGTGAAAGCTTAAAAAAAGTCGATGCCGTTGTAATGCTCCTTGATGCAAGAATACCCGAAAGCAGCAAAAATCCGGAAATCGATACGATGATTGCCGGCAAACCTGTGATTATCCTTTTAAACAAGGCGGATCTTGCAGACCCGAACGCAACCAAGCAGTGGATTGAGTATTATGAAAACAAGGGGTGCGCCGCTCTTGATGTGGATTGCCGTTCAGGCAAGGGACTTAACAAATTCAGACCTCTTGTCAGAGAAGTGCTTAAGGATAAAATACGCCACAACGAGGAAAAGGGAATGCCCGGAAAAACCTTGAGAATTATGGTTGTGGGAATACCGAATACCGGAAAGTCTTCCTTTATTAACCGAATGGGAGCGGGAAGCAAGGCAAAGGTGGAGGACAGAGCCGGAGTTACACGGAGCAATCAGTGGTTCGTCATCGGCGGGGGGATTGAAATGCTCGATACCCCCGGAGTACTTTGGCACAAATTTGAAGATCCGGCTGTCGGCGACAAGCTTGCCTTTACAGGCGGCGTAAAGGACCAGATTTTCGATATGGAAACCCTTGCAGTCAGATTTCTCAAAATAATGCGTGACGAATATCCCGAACGCCTTGAAGAGAGATATAAAATCACCGACTTCCGGCAGTGCGAGCCTTATGAAATTCTTGAAAAAATCGGCAGAAAAAGAGGAATGCTTATAAGCGGCGGTGAGATTGATACTCTCAGAGCGGCAATTACCGTTTTTGACGAGTACAGATCAGGCAAATTGGGAAGGATTACTCTCGAATGGGTAAATGAAAATTCGCGGGGTGCTGCTTTATGACATATGAATTTGAAAATAAAGCCCATGAGGACGGGTATAAGATAGTTTGCGGAATTGACGAGGCGGGAAGAGGCCCCTTGGCAGGTCCCGTTTTTGCCGCCGCCGTTATTTTGCCCGCCGGACTTGAGGATTCGGGAATAAACGATTCAAAGAAGCTTTCTGAAAAAAAGAGAGAGGAATTGTTTGATTTTATTACGGAAAATGCCGTTGCTTACGGTATAGGTTCCGCATCGGAAAAGGAAATAGATGAAATAAATATCCTTAACGCCACCTTTCTCGCAATGAAACGAGCTGTTGAAAATCTCGGAGTAAAGCCTGACTTGGCTCTTGTAGACGGAAACAGAAAGCCGAATACGGGCTGCGAGGAAATAACCGTTGTTAAGGGAGATTCAAAGTCTGTTTCTATTGCCGCCGCATCCATTCTTGCGAAGGTCAGCCGTGACAGGTTTATGCGGAAGATTGCCGAACAATATCCGGAATACAAATTTGAACAGCATAAGGGATACCCCACAAAGCTTCATTATGAAATGATAGAAAAATACGGAGTCCTTCCCATTCACAGAAAAACGTTTCTTAAGAAAATCAAGGCGGTGCAGCGATGATAGGGGAAACCAACAGAACGGGAATGCTTGGCGAATATTACGCCGCAGCTTACCTCAGACACCATAATTATGATGTTTTATCCTCAAATTATCATACCCGCACGGGTGAAATAGATTTGGTTGCGGTTAAGGGCAGAGTCATATGTTTTGTAGAGGTGAAGCTCCGCAGCGCAACATCTTATTTTCCGCCTTCGGATGCGGTTGACTACAGAAAAAGAGAAAGAATAAAAAGCACCGCCGCCGCTTATACGGCTTCAACAAAACTCAAATTTGTTGCAAGGTTCGATATTATGGAAATTATTCTTTACGATGATAAATACAAAGTAAGATATTTAAAAAATGCTTTTTAAATTTAATCAGTGCTTACTTAACAACGGAAATTTTTATTAGTGCATGTTGACAAAATAAAATCTGTCTTTTATAATTACAACAAGAAGAATATGTCGATACTGCAAGTTGAAAGGAATGTAATGTTATGCTTTACACATCAACAAGAGACAAATCATTAAAGGTGTCCTCAGCCGAGGCGATAACAAGAGGAATTTCTCCGGACGGAGGGCTTTTCGTACCTTGCGAAGTACCTGAGGTTTCTCTTGAATTTATAGAGTCTCTTAAGGATATGTCTTATAAAGAGAGAGCAAAAAAGGTTTTGGCTCTGTATTTGACGGATTTTTCATCGGATGAAATTTCCGGTTTTGTGGAGGGCGCTTATAAAGACGGCAAATTTTCAAGTGAGGATGTGGCCCCTGTTGTTAAGCTTCACGACAATGTCAATATACTTGAGCTTTGGCACGGTCCCACATGTGCGTTCAAGGATATGGCGCTTCAGCTTTTGCCTCATTTACTGATAGGCTCTTCAAAGAAAACCTTAAAGGACAAAGAAATTGTTATTCTTGTGGCTACATCCGGAGATACGGGTAAGGCTGCTCTTGAGGGCTTCCGTGATGTTGATTCCACAAAAATCCTTGTGTTTTATCCCGAAGACGGCGTAAGCCCAATGCAAAAGCGTCAGATGTGCACTCAAGAGGGAAATAATGTCGGAGTCTGCGCCATAAACGGCAATTTTGACGATGCCCAGACAGGCGTAAAGGCTATTTTTACGGATGAGGATATATTAAAGGTCTTCGATAAAAACAACCTTGTTTTCTCCTCTGCAAACTCAATTAACTGGGGACGTCTCGTTCCTCAAATCGTATATTATTTTTCCGCTTACTGCGATATGATGAAGCAAAATCAAATTCAATTGGGCGACAAGATTAATTTTGTGGTTCCCACAGGCAACTTCGGCAACATCTTAGCCGCTTACTATGCTATGAAAATGGGACTTCCCATAAACAGACTTATCTGC
Source organism: Clostridiales bacterium (assembly GCA_021200555.1). Lineage (GTDB taxonomy): Bacteria > Bacillota > Clostridia > Oscillospirales > Acutalibacteraceae > UBA1081. The sequence continues at coordinate 12,614 of JAJQGK010000127.1, forward strand.
GCTTCAAATGCGAACAATGTTCTCACCGACTTCATCACAACAGGCAAATATAACAAAAACAGGGATTTCTATACCACAATCTCACCCTCTATGGATATCCTTATTTCGAGCAACCTTGAACGGCTTATTTTCCTCCTTCACGGCGAGGATGACGAAAAGGTAAGAAGCCTTTACGCATCTCTTAAGGAAAACGGTACATTTGAAATTTCAGAAGATATTTTGAAGAAGATTTCCGATGTTTACTCCGCCGGCTGCTGCGACGACAATGACACTAAAAATACAATCCGCAATGTATACGAGAAATACAACTATTTAAGCGATACTCATACTGCCGTTGCAATTAAGGTCTGTGAGGATTACAGAGCCGAAACGGGGGATTTAACGCCTACGGTCATTGATTCCACCGCCAGCCCGTATAAGTTCGCCGCAAGCGTTTTGTCCGCTTTAACGGGTGACAGTGCAGCGGGCGATGAGTTTGACATGGTGTCGCAGCTTGAAGAAATGACGGGAGTTAAGGCTCCGGAGCAGCTGAGAAACCTTAAAGATAAAAAGGTTCGTTTCTCAAATGTCTGCGAAAAGGATATGGACAGCATGAGAAGCGTCGTTTTCGATATGCTTGGTATTGAATAAGAAAAACCTAAATATTGTTATTCGTTTTTAAAAATTTGAGGACGGCGTTTAAACCGTCCTCTTTGCTGATTGAATTGCTTAATCCTGTAAGGCTCTTTCGTTAAGCTCAAAGGTTGTGCAGACAGTTTCGCCGCAGACGCAGGCGTCGCATGTGCCGACCTCTATGCATTTTGCAGTGCAGTCGTCCTTACCGCTGTGATGAACGCAATTTCTTACGTCGCATCTTATTTTATTCTTGTTGTCGCTCATTATTCAATCACCTTTTTTGACCTTGCGGTTGGTATATTTTAAAGAGATATCTCTTGTCTGTAGTATTGGATAAATATCAGAAATTATTGATGTGAAAATTTGGCTGAAGGGGGAATATAATGTCACTGTTTGCAATAGGCGATACCCATTTGTCCCTGGGCAGCCAAAAACCTATGGATATTTTCAAGGGCTGGGAAAATTATACGGACAGGCTTGAAAAGCAGTGGAATGCGGTTGTGTCCGACAGAGATACGGTCGTTATAAACGGTGACATCTCTTGGGCGTTGAAGCTGTCCGAATGCTATGCGGATTTTAATTTTATCAATAACCTTAACGGTAAAAAAATTTTCATCAAGGGCAACCATGACTATTGGTGGACTACTATGAAAAAGATGACGGAATTTCTTGAAAATAATAATTTCAACACAATTTCCATACTTTTCAATAATTCTTTCAGGATTGGGGATTATTCTGTTTGCGGTGCAAGAGGCTGGTTTTTCGATGCGCCCGAAAGCGATAAGAAAATTATCCTGAGAGAGCGGCAAAGGCTTATACGTTCTGTTGAACAAGGACTTGAGCTGGGCGGCGAGCCTATAGTTTTCCTTCATTATCCCCCTATTTACGATGACAGAATTTGCACGGAAATTTTCTCCGTTTTAACAGAGTACGGAATTAAGAGATGCTTTTTCGGCCATATTCACTCCGAAAGATCCGGAAAATACGAAGGACTTAAAATGGAAGGCGTTAAATTCAATCTTATATCAAGCGATTATTTAAGATTTTGTCCAAAGTTAATAGAAAAATTCTGAGAAATTGTAATAATTTTTTCACCTTTTTTCAAATAAAGGTGGAAAATGGAAATTAAATCTGTTATAATACATAAGTTGAAATATCTCATTATTTAAATGAGAACGGAGGAAAAAGTTAATGAGTTTAAAATCATGCGAGAAAACCGGTACAAATGAGGTTACACTTGAAATCACAATCGATGCGGATGCTTTTGCCGCTGCTTGCGTAAAGGCATATAACAACACCAAAAAAAGCATCACCGTGCCCGGCTTCAGAAAGGGCAAGGCTTCCAAGGCGCTTATTGAAAGATATTACGGTGAAAGCGTATTTTATGAGGATGCTCTTGAACTTGCGTTTCCCGCTGCATATAATAGCGCAGTGAAGGAAAGCGGTATAGAGGATGTGGACGAGCCTTTTGATTTTGATGTTAAGTCGTTGGGCAAGGACGGCGTTGAGCTGTCCTGTAAGGTCACCGTAAAGCCTGAAATTGAAATAGGGGAGTATAAGGGGCTTAAGGCTGAAAAAGAAACCGTAACCGTTACAGCCGAGGATATTGACAAGGAGCTTAAAAACAGACAGGAGCAGAATGCAAGGATTATAGATGTTGACGACAGAGCCGTTGAAAACGGTGATATTGCGGTTATAGATTACGAAGGATTTAACGACGGAGTTCCCTTTGAAGGCGGCAAGGCGGAAAGCTATGACCTTGAAATCGGCAGCGGTCAGTTTATCCCCGGATTTGAAGAACAGATTATCGGACATTCGATAGATGAAGAATTTGATATAAACGTCACTTTCCCCGAAGACTACGGCGCAGAGGATCTTGCCGGCAAGGAAGTTGTATTTAAAATAAAGATTAACGGCATTAAGGTTAAGGAATTGCCCGAAATCGATGATGAATTTGCCAAGGATATAAGTGAATTTGACACTCTCGATGAGCTTAAAGCCGACATCGAAAAGAGCATTACGGAGGAAAGACAGAAGAAAGCGGATAATGACTTTGAATCTGCGCTTCTTGATATGGTTACAGAGTCGGTTCAGGGTGAAATTCCTCAATGCATGATCGAAAAGGCTATTGACGATATGATTCACGATATGGATTACAGACTTCAAATGCAGGGGCTTGACTTTGCTACTTATATGCAGTACATGGGTATGGACGAAGCATATGTAAGAGAAACATATAAAGAGCAGGCTGAAAAGAATGTTAAGCTTATGCTTGCAATTGAAAAAATCGCCGCTCTTGAAAATGTCGAAGCTACAGAGGAGGAGCTTAACGCTCATTACGCCAAATATGCAGAGGCGTACAGTATGGATATCGAGGAAATCAAAAAGATTATTCCGGATGAAACGGCTGAAAATGATGTGGTTTCTCAAAAGACAATCGATCTCATTGTAAACAGCGCCAAGGCTGTAAAGCCGAAGAAAACCACAGCAAAGAAAACCGCTTCAAAAAAGGCAAAAGCAGCTGAGACAAACGCTGAAGCAACCGATGATAAGGGATCGGCTGATGATAATGTATCCGAGACTCAGGATAAATCGGAGCAAGCCTCACAGAATGAGGAGTCAGCTGAATAATTCCCTGCTTATTAAGCTATAATTATATGGTACAAGGAGGTTATTTTATGGCATTGGTACCTACCGTTATAGAACAGACAAACAGAGGCGAACGGGCGTATGATATTTTCTCCCGACTGTTAAATGACAGAATCATAGTTTTGTCGGATGAGGTAAATGATACAACGGCAAGCCTCGTAGTAGCACAGCTCCTTTTTCTTGAAGGACAGGATGCTGAGAAGGACATCAGTCTTTATATCAACAGTCCCGGAGGATCTGTAAGCGCCGGCTTTGCAATTTATGATACTATGCAGTATATCAAGTGCGATGTATCCACTATTTGCATGGGCATGGCGGCATCTATGGGCGCATTTCTTCTTTCGTCCGGAACAAAGGGTAAACGTTTTGCCCTTCCCAACAGCTCAATTATGATTCACCAGCCTTCAGGCGGTGCGCAGGGACAGGCAACGGAGATTGAAATCGTAGCTAAGCAAATCCTTAAGACAAAGGAAAACCTTAACAGAATCCTTGCTGAAAACACGGGAAAGCCCATTGAAGTTATTGCAAGGGACACTGACAGAGATAACTTCATGAGCGCAGAGGAAGCCCTTGATTACGGTCTTATAGACAAGGTAATTAAGAACAGGTAATGTATTTTGCAAATTGGGTGGATCTAAGTAACCACTGATTAAATCACGCCTAACGCATCGCCGCCGTCTGCTTGCTGATTTTCCGCAATACATCGTCACAAATGCTCACAATACGACAGTATTCCTTGCACTTTGTTTCTTGTCTTGCAAAAAAATCTTCTAAGCAATCGTCGCACTCGATTTAATCAGCACTTACTTAAGTTTTACCCAATTTGTTGTGTAGATAGGAGTTGAATTATCATTGGCGAGAAATGACGATTCAAAGGAAAAAGAAGTTCGCTGTTCCTTTTGCGGAAAGTCGCAAAATATGGTTCGTAAGCTTATAGCCGGTCCGAATAATGTTTTTATTTGTGATGAATGTACCGATCTTTGCCGTTCCATTTTGGATGAAGAGGATTTTTACGAGTCGCCGAGAAAAAGAGGTTCGGCGGGTGTATCAAAAAGAGTTCTCCCCAAGCCCTCGGAAATCAAGGCGCAGCTTGACGAATACGTAATTGGTCAGGACGATGCTAAGGTTGCATTGTCCGTAGCGGTTTACAATCATTACAAACGCATATATTTCGGCGGATCCTCGGATGTGGAAATTCAAAAGAGCAACGTCCTTATGATGGGGCCTACCGGCGTGGGAAAAACAATGCTTGCGCAAACTCTTGCCAAAATTCTTGAAGTACCGTTTGCCATAGCAGACGCAACCACTCTTACGGAAGCAGGTTATGTGGGCGAGGATGTGGAAAATATCCTCTTGAGACTTATTCAGGCGGCGGATTATGATGTGGAGCGCGCCGAAAAAGGAATAATCTATGTGGACGAAATCGACAAAATTTCCCGCAGAAGCGAAAATCCTTCAATAACAAGAGACGTCAGCGGCGAGGGAGTCCAGCAGGCTCTTCTTAAAATTCTTGAGGGTACGGTAGCAAACGTCCCGCCTCAGGGCGGCAGAAAACACCCTCAGCAGGAATTTATTCAGATAGATACAGCAAATATCCTTTTTATTTGCGGCGGCGCTTTTGACGGCATTGATAAAATTATAGAAAAACGGCTGGGTAATTCCATTATTGGTTTTGAAGCGGAGATTAGATCCAAGTCCGACCTTAATTACGATTATATTATGTCTCAGGCGGTTCCTCAGGACCTTGTTAAATACGGACTCATTCCCGAGCTTGTGGGCAGAATGCCTGTTATTGCCGCGCTTAAAAACCTTGACAAGCAATCCCTTGTGCGAATTTTGCAAGAGCCTAAAAACGCTCTTGTAAAGCAGTACAAAACTTTGTTTGATATGGATAAGGTCGAGCTTGAATTTACGGACGACGCTCTTGAAGCTGTGGCGGAGCTTGCCCTTGAAAAATCCACGGGTGCAAGAGGATTGAGAGCAATTATGGAAAATGCCCTGTTAAAAGTTATGTTCAGCGTGCCGTCGGATGAAACAGTCAGTCGTGTTACGATTACAAAAGAGTGTATCAGCGACAACGCCGAGCCGATGCTGGAACACGATATAACCAAAATGCCGGAGAGTACGCCTAAGCCCGCAATTGCCGGCGGAGCATAGGGTTTTTACTTGTAAGATAAAAACAGACAGAGCGTAGGCGTGTTAATTCGGAATTGCAAAATCCGGTGCAGCAACGTCCTTCGCTCTTTTAGGTTGTGATGAGATGAAATTGACAAGTGAGCAATATTCCCGTCAGGCAGAGGAACTTGCCCCTTTTCTTATCGGAAAGCTTTTATGCAGAAAGCTTCCGAGCGGAGATATAATCAAGCTTAGAATTACGGAAACCGAATGCTATTGCGGTGAACGCGATACCGCTTGCCATGCCCACAAGGGAAGAACGCCGAGAACGGAAACGCTCTACAGACAGGGCGGCACGGTTTATGTTTATCTTTGCTACGGCATACATAATCTTATGAATGTTATAAGCGGCAGTGAGGGAGAAGCCCAGGGAGTGCTGCTGAGAGCGGTAGAGGGAACATACGGGCCGGGCAGACTGACAAAGCTGCTTGAAATTGACAGACGGCTCAACGGTGCGGATCTCGCATCCTCCGATGAGATTTGGATTGAGGATGACGGTGTTGACTTTGAGTATGAATTGGGTACGAGAATAGGTATAAATTATGCCTCAAATGAGGATAAAAACAGACTTTGGAGATTTACCGCAAAAAATTTGTAACCGAGTAGCGTATTGTCTGTTGCCGTATGTTCGGATTTTTAATAAAAATAAAAACAGCGGAATAATCTGCAATTTGATTTCCGCTGATTTTTTATTTTATTTCTTTTTTATGATACCTTGGCCTTGGCTTTGTTTTTTGCCTTTTCCTCTGCTTCGGCTAAAACCATGTTTGTGAATTCAATACTGTTTTCTATACACTGCATGGAGATATCTTTTTTCATTGTCAGATGGAAGCAATGACCGTTTGTCATACCGTTTGCGTAATAGGTGGAAACCTTCGGACAGCATTTCATAAGCTTTTCAGCCATGGGACGCCCTTGGTTTTCACAGACAAAATCGGAATTAGACCAGGAAATAAATGCGGGGCACCAGTTGTTGTTCACCATGTTGATGGGGGAAATATAATCATAATACTTATAGTACTTTAAATCGCTTAAATCGTCTTGCAGCTTATAGCCTACAAGCATTGAAGCAAGTTCCGGAATAATCTTAAACGGGATTTTTTCCTTCATCATCTTTTCCATATCATAGGGACCGCTGTGAAGAATAAGTGAAGCAATGTCAATATCTACATTGGGCAGACCTGTGGCATCCGCAATTGACGGATCAAATTTTACAGCCGCTATATATGATGCGAGATATGCGCCGGAGGAGTCGCCCGTAACAACTATTTTGTTAAGATCAATATTGTAATCCTCTGCAAGGGTCGGTATATAGTTTGCAGCGTCTATACAGTCCTGAATACATCCCATAATATCAACATCGGGCGGCATTCTGTAATTTATGTTGTAAACATAATAACCTTTGCTGGCGTAGTATTCGCAAAGACTCTTCCTGTACTGCTTGTCACCCATAACAAAACCGCCGCCGTGAATGTTGAGAATAATGGGGTGCTTTGTTCCGTCCTTTAACATCAGCGGATCAAAATAAAGATCGCCGCAAGTCATTTTTTCATCAAAATCGGAAAAAGGAATATCCTTTACACAGTAAATATTGTCATAATCATAGGGGTTTTGGGACTTCTCACAAACTATGTCTACTACCTTGAATACAAACTGCGATTTGTTCATAATTTATCTCCCTGTAACCTAAGTAACCACTGATTAAATCACGCCTGACGGCTGAGTACGCCGCTTGCTTGCTAATTTTCCGCAATACATCGTCACAAATGCTCGAAATACGTCAGTATTCCTTGCGCTTTGTTCCTTGTCTTGCAAAAAATTCTCTACGCATCCGAC
>JAJQGK010000056.1 GCA_021200555.1 Clostridiales bacterium
CCATAAGATACATTGTGTACAAAAGCTTCCTGTGAGATGGCTTAAAGCCGTCAATTTCCGGAATTGCTCTGGAAAGTATAACGCTCATGGCGTAGGGCATATAATTCGTTTCAAGTGTTTCCGTTATGTCCTGAGACAGAATTTCTCCCGCACCGGCAATGTGGGCGTTTGGATTTATATCCGGCTTCTTGTCCTTGCCGCCTGTTTTCTTTTTTCCGGGCATTTGAACCTTATCTCCTTTCAGCTAATATCCGCCAGTTCGATGTATTGATTGCCGAACATGGCTATATGCTCTTTTCTGCCCTGAAGGTTATCCCCCAAAAGCAGATCGAATTTTTCCGCCGTGGCCGCAGGATCCGGACAGGGCTCAACCTTTATGAGCCGACGGGTGGCGGGGTTCATTGTCGTTTGCCACATCATATCCGGTTCGTTTTCACCGAGTCCCTTTGAACGCTGTATGGTATATTTCGCGTCTCCGATTTCCTTTAAAGCGTCGGTTTTTTCCTGCTCCGTGTAAGCGAACCACGTCTGTCCCCTTGATGTGATTTCATACAGCGGAGACTCGGCAATGTAAACCTTTCCCGCATCTATAAGAGTGGGCATAAGGGAGTAAATCATGGTCAAAATAAGAGTCCTGATTTGAAAGCCGTCATAATCCGCATCGGTGCAGATTATAACCTTGTTCCATCTGAGATTGTCAAGACTGAAGGTTGACATATTTTTGTTTGCTTTGCTGTTTACCTCTACTCCGCAGCCCAAGACCTTTACCAAGTCCGTAATAATCTCGCTTTTAAACACCTTGCCGTAGTCGGCTTTAAGGCAATTGAGAATTTTTCCTCTTACAGGCATAATCGCCTGAAATGCGGAGTCCCTTGCCTGTTTACATGCGCCTAATGCGGAGTCTCCCTCAACTATAAATATTTCCCGTTCCTCTATATTTTTGCTTCGGCAGTCAACAAATTTTTCAACTCTGTTTGCCATATCGTTGGAGGATGCGAGAGTTTTCTTAAGGTTAAGCCTTGTTGCTTCGGCTTTGACTCGGCTTCTGAGATTGATAAGAACCTGATCCGCAATTCTGTCGGCATCAAGCTTGTTCTCAATAAAGTAAACCTCCAGACTGTGCTTTAAAAAGTCGGTCATCGCCTGCTGGATAAATTTGTTCGTGATTGCCTTTTTCGTTTGGTTTTCGTAAGATGTTTGAGTGGAAAACGAAGAAATAATTATAACGAGGCAGTCTTCAATATCCTGAAAGCTGATTTTTGCGTCGGATTTGGTGTATTTTCCCGTCTGCTTCAGATAAGCGTCAATCTGGGACACAAAGGCGCTTTTAACCGCTTTGTCAGGCGCACCGCCATGCTCCAAATAGCTGGAATTGTGGTAAAAATCCTTTAATTGCTTTGTCTTTGAAAACGCCAGCGCAACGTTTATTTTTACTTTGTATTCGGGCTTGTCCTCACGGTCCCGTCCTCTTTTTTCCGTCTGCCACAGCTGAACCGATGTAAAGGCCTCGTCCCCGCAAAACTTTTCCACATAATCCTTAATTCCGTTTTCGTAAATAAATTCCGTGGTTTCAAAGCGTGAGTCGGAAATTTGGTTGCGAAGTACAAATTTTACTCCGCTGTTGACAATCGCCTGCCGCTGAAGCGTTTCGGTGTAATACTCAAGAGGAATGTCAATATCTGTAAATACATCTAAATCCGGACGCCATTTTATCCTTGTTCCTGTGTCTCGCTTTGTATAATTCTCCTCTTCCATTTTTCCTGCGGGAAGTCCCTTTTCAAAATGGAGTTTGTAGCATTTGCCGTCTCTGTGTATCTCGGCGTCCATGTATTCCGAAGCGCATTGCGTGGCGCAAAGCCCCAGACCGTTAAGTCCGAGGGAATATTCATAACTGCCGCCGTCGTTGGTGTTGTACTTGCTGCCGGCATACATTTCACAAAAAAGAAGCTCCCAGTTGAACCTCTGCTCCTTGCTGTTCCAGCCTACGGGCATACCTCTTCCGGCATCCTGAACCTCAACAGACTTGTCAAGATACCTTGTAACGGTGATTTTATTACCGTACCCCTCTCTTGCCTCGTCAATGGAGTTTGATATTATTTCAAATACGGAGTGCTGACAGCCGTCAAGACCGTCCGAGCCGAAAATAACAGCCGGTCTTTTTCTGACTTTGTCGGCTCCCTTGAGAAGAATAATATCATCGTCGCTGTATTTTTTCTTTGCCATTAAATTTGCACCTACTTAAATATGTCAACACATACAGGCATATACATTATACATTGTTCATTCCTTTATTATTATACATTATATTGCGTTTTCGTCAAGTAAAATTTGTTTTAATTTCCGATTGTTACATATTTTGTGAATTACACGGAAAAAATTCGGTTAAATTAAAAAAATTTAAAAAAACACTTGATTTTTACATTATCATGTGGTAACCTATACAAGCAGTGAGCGATTATGTCTTTTTTCAGAATTACCTACAGCAGAAGGGAAGATGTTTTATGTCAGCTTGGGAATATGTTCTCGGAGCAGTTCTTATAGTTATTTCTATAATAATGATAATCATAGTTCTTATGCAGCAAAGCAAATCCGAAGGTCTTTCCGGTGCGATAGCCGGCGGTGCGGAGACGTTTTTCGGCAAAAACAGAGGCCGTACCATTGAGGCGAAGCTCGTTAAGGTAACTACGGTACTCAGCGCAATATTTATTGTTCTTGCCTTGGGTACAACCGTGTTAATCGGCTTCTTCGGTTAGACTGTTATACGGACGGATTAGACCGTAAATATAAAATAGTTCGCTTAAGTGGGAGTTTTTCTCCCGCCTAAGAGAATGTTGTGTGCGTTTTACGGTATAATAGTTATTTTTCTAAGTAAATTTTTAATACAGCTTTTTGATTCAGTAGCTCAGTCGGCAGAGCACCTGCCTTTTAAGCAGGGTGTCCGGGGTTCGAA
>JAJQGK010000019.1 GCA_021200555.1 Clostridiales bacterium
AATGAATGAAAGGGCAAGCCCTTTAACCCATTATAAATAGGATTAATGTTTTGTATGCATTGGGTTTGATTGTTAAGATTTTAAATTTCATTAGAGCGAATGAAATGAGCGGAGCAAGCCGCAAAGCGGCTTCCGAAATTCCTAATTCCTAATTCCTCATTCCTAATTCTCCAACGGGTGTGCAGGAATTAAAAATTCTTAAAGACTTGCGTAGGTTTGGTTGACTTATTGCGGAACTGCCAACGGCGGCTGCACACAATGAAAATCCCCGGAGAAATTAATCTCAGGGGAATTTTTCATAAAATTAAATTTGCTAACAAATGCCTGTTAATCCGGAATTATGCGTCAGCTTCTGTTTCGGCTTCTGTCTCTGTGTCAGCGTCTGCATTAGCTTCTTCAGCTTCTGTTTCGTCTTCTGTTACAGTCTCAACAACTGACTCGGACTCGTCCTCACCTTTTGTCTCGGTGTCACCTGAGCAGCCTGCAAAAGCAAATACCATAACGGCTGAAACAAGAAGTGCGGAGATAGTAAGAATAACCTTCTTCATGAAATGTTAGCTCCTTTCGTAAGAATCAACATTGGTGTTTGGGAAATCAATCCCGAAAATTTGCATTTTTTGGGTTCTGTTCGTAAGCTCCCTAATGCAGTTCATACTTTACAGCAAATTCCGTTCAATGTCAAGGATAATAACAGTTTTGTAATTGATTGTTACAAATCTGTAACATTTCCCGCTTACTTAAGCTGCCGTAATTTTTCATTGACTTATTACCCCGTTTGAACTATAATCAAAACAGAGAAAAGAGTTGATTGCACAATGAAAAGGATAAAAAAAGCCCTTGCTTTGATTATATCGGCTGTACTTGCGGCGGCTCTTACGCAGCCCGCCTTTGCCCAAACAGTTTATAATATTACATATGATTACGGCGCGGCTTCGGCATCGCCCTATGAGGTTGTAAACGAAAATCCCGCACAATACAACGGAGAGGAGGTTTACACTCTCCTGGCTCCCTCCTGTGACGGATATGAGTTTATGGGCTGGTACTTTGACGCCGAATACACTTCCTCAGCTCAGACCTTGGGCGGTGAAATTACCGGAGACATAACCCTTTACGCTAAGTGGTACGAGTCCTCATACAGCATAAATTATGTGCTGACGGATGGCGGTACGGGAATTTCCGCCGATGAAATTTACAATCCCAACCCCGTTTCAAGAACGGCAAGCGAAAGCGTTTACCTTTATGACCTTACAACTCAAAACGAAAATTACGTTTTTGCCGGCTGGTTTTACAATGAAGCCGAAACGGATCCCGCCGTTTCAATCGCAGCATACACTTGTTATGATGTGACGGTGTATGCCAAATGGGAAAATGCGGTCTATTCGATTTCATATGATTTAGGCGAAGCGGCAGAGGACGGTTACGAGGATTTCAACCCCAACCCCGCCGAATATGAATACGGTACCGAGGTTGTTCTTTCGGATATGACCACGGAAAACGAAGCTCTGACCTTTGAGGGATGGTATTTTGACGAAGATTTTACGGAGCGTGCGGATGTGATTTCAAGCGGAGTTCAGGGAAATATAACCCTTTACGCCAATTGGACGAGACAGACCTACGATATAACCTATGTGCTTGCCGACGGCAGCGGAATAGAAGCGGAGAGCGTTGCAAATCCAAATCCCGAATATCAAGACGGGAAAGAGGATATAATTCTTGAAGACCCCGTTTCCGATGATAAATATTACGCCTTTGCGGGCTGGTACACAAGCTCCGATTTCAGCGAGGAGTCTGCGATTACCGTTATTCCCGCTGCATCAGACGGTGAAATCACCCTTTACGCAAAGTGGGAGACGGCGGTTTATTCCATAACATATGATATGGGCGTTATCGATACATCCGCTTATCCTGTTGAAAACAACAACGCCGAGTCCTATAATTACGGGGACTGCACCGTCCTTACGGCATTGGAGGCGGAGGGCTTTATCTTTAACGGATGGAGCCTTGAGGAAAATTCAGGCTCATATATAACCTCGCTGCCCGAAGATATTTACGGCGATATAACCCTTTACGCCGATTTTACGGAAAAGACCTACACTATCGGATATGTGCTTGCAAGCAACGGCTTGACGGAAAGCGAGGTCGTAAACGGCAATCCTTCCGTGCGGACCGTTACGGAAGCCGTTAAGCTTAAGGACCCCGACTCAATCAACATTTTCTATACCTTTGAGGGCTGGTTCCTTGACAGCTCCTATACGCAGCCCGTAACGAGAATTTTAGCCTATACAACGGAAAATGTTACTGTTTACGCAAAGTGGGTTAAAATCGTGTCCTATTTGCCCGTATGGGGCGATGTGACATTGTCAGAAGGGCTGACCGCAGCCGATGCAAGACAGGCCTTGAGATATGCCGCAAAATTAGACGAGCTGACGGAGCTTCAGCTCAAGGTCGCCGATGTAAACAATGACGGCAGCGTAACGGCAGCCGACGCAAGACTGATTTTAAGATTGTCCGCAAGCCTTGAAAGCATTGACGACCTGACCGAGGAGTATTCCTTAGGCGAAATTGTTATCGAGGACGGAGAAGTCGTTATTAAAACCGAATAAGTATTCTCAAATCTAATTTATCCCGCTGTTACAGGCGGGATTTTTTTTATGAAAATTTTCCGTTTGCAAAGTTTTGGCTATGAATTTATTAAGAAAAGTAAAGTTCGTTGACAGTGTTTTTTTGCTGTGTTAAGCTGTTTTTAGACAATGAGTATTTCCGTTATGAAATAATTGTCACAAAAGGAGAGCAGCATATGGTTGAAATTAAGAATGTTACAAAAAAATTCGGCGGCTTTACCGCTCTTGAGGATATATCCTTTACCGTTGACATCGGTTCCGTTTACGGACTTGTGGGCTACAACGGAGCGGGAAAGACAACGCTTCTCAGGTGCTGCGCCGGAATTTACAGACCCGACGGGGGAGAGGTTTTAATCGGCGGTCATAACGCCTATGACAACAACGTCAACAGGCATAAGCTGTTTTTCGTGCCGGATGAAATTTATTATGAGGCAAATTCGTCAATGAGCGATATGGCAAGGTTTTACGCCGGATATTATCCCGCCTTCAGCATGGAGATTTTTAACAATGCGGCAGAGCTTTTTGACCTTGATACGAAAAAGAAAATCAGGGGCTTTTCAAAGGGAATGCTCCGTCAGGCGGAAATTGTTTTCGCTTTTGCCTGCCGTCCCCAAAATATGCTCCTTGATGAGGCCTTTGACGGCTTGGATCCCGCAAAACGCCATATAGTAAAGCAGCTTTTTTTGGAATATGCTGCCGAAAGCGGCTGCTCCATGATAATCAGCTCCCATAATTTACAGGAGATTTCCGAACTGTGCGATCATATAGGGCTTATTAACGGGAAAAAGCTCAAACTCAGTCTTAAAACATCGGATATACCCAAGCTGTACAAGCAAATTACCGCCTCTTTCGATAAAGAGATATGTAAAGCGGACTTTGATTTTCCTGATGCGGAAGTCGTCAGAATTGACGGTAATACGGCGGTTGTCGCCGCAATGGGAAACGCTCCCGAGGTTGAGGAAAATTTAAAAGCCTTAAGCCCTGTTGAAATTGTTTCCGAGTCTATGACAATGGAGGATGTTTTCGTTCAGGGACTGGAGAAAAAAGAAAAGGACGTTTCAAAAATATTCGGAGGTGTGAAATGATGAAAAATATGTCTCCCGAGTCGGCGGCAATAGAGAGGTTCGACTTTAAAAAAGCGTTAAAGGACAATTCCGTTTTTCCCGCGCTGGCCTTTTTGTGCATGATTGTATTTTATCCCGTTTCCGCAATTTTAAATACGTTCCTTTCCGATACCGAGTCGATATTCTCCCTTTGCGCCGGTATGTCGGATTTTGATAATTTTGTTCAGATCGGACTTGTGATATGCGGACTTATTACGGCGGCTTCATCTTTAAATTACCTGAACATAAGCAAAAAGCTCAACGTTTACTTATCCGTCGGAATTTCACGCAGACAGATGTATAAAAACAGAGTAAAAGCGGCGTTGGTGAAATTTTTTATCATATCCTTTGTTCCCATGGCTGCCGATTTTATCATTTGCCTGTTCATTTACGGATTTCATGCCGATATGCTGAAGGCGTGCATTTACGTTGCTGCCGGCGGGTTTATGCTGCTTTTGACGGGCTTTGCTTTCGGAGCATTGGGGGCTGCGGCTGCGGGCAACCTGGGCGAGTCAGTCACCGTGGGCGTTCTGGGGCTTTTGTCGCCTGTAATGATTATCGCTTGCGTTCAGGTTCTGATAACAAATTTTCTGGAGGGCTCGGCTTATACGTTTGCCTCGTACAGCAATTATTTCCCCTATGTGTTTTACGGCAAATCGGTAAATCTTGTCAGTCAGCTGTCATTCCTTAACCCGTTTTTATTCGTTGATAAAATTTCCTCTCAAACGGCTTCCTACGCCGGAAAAAATATGACCCGCTTTTGTATTCAGAGAGCCGACGCCAACGGAAATCCCACCGGCTACGAGCAAATCGGAATTTACGATATACTCCCTCTTATAATTTGGTGCGTGATAAGCATTGCGTTTATATTTGCGGCAATGAAAATAATCGAGCGGAAAAAGGCGGAGAACGCAGGTTCCTTCGGCGCAAACAAGGCGGTTAATATATTATTCGGCTCCGTTTTTGGCTTTGGCGTATTTTCGCTTTTCTCATATATAAAAAATGTCCCCGTTTATGTTTCGCTTCTTTTAGGTGTTTTGGGCTTTACCGTTGTGTTCCTGCTGTTCGGGCTTATTATGACGAGAACGGCAAAGACGCTGAAAAGCATGGTGAAATTTGTAATTCCCGGGCTTGCGGTCTCACTGGGAGCAGCCGCCGTTATGCTGACCGGCGGGTTCGGATTTTCAAGCCGAGTGCCGGAGGTTTCGGAAATACAAAGGGCGTATATCACCGTTCCCACCGGAGATACTGTCGTAAGTATGTCCAACGGCGGAATAAATATAGACGGCGTAAAATTTTCCTACTGCGATGAAAGCAGCTGCGTGGGACCATTTACCACGGAGGACGATTTAAAAACCGTTACGGCTGTTCACACCGCACTGGCGGAGAGCTCGGACAGCGGAGAGGGCGTCATATGTATAAGCTACTACCTGAAGGACGGCGGCATTGTAAACAGGTGCTATAAAAACGTGTCAAATGAAATTCTCAGCCAAATGACGACGGTTGAAGATACGGATTACATGGAGCAATTTATTGAGGATGTTTTTTCATCGGACGGCAGCTACAGTTGGACGGAGCTTGACAAAAAATACAGCGCAGGAGAAATTTCCGATTATGAGTACTCCCAAATATCCGAGCTTATGGACAATGCTTCTTTAAGCAGCAAAAACGCTTTCCTGTGCGATAATTCAAAGACAATCGTAACCTATCTTACAGATGTTCTGACAGATGAGGAGCTTTCGGAGTTGTACGAGTGCTTGAGCAAGGACCTTGTATCCCAAACGGCGGAGCAGAGACTTTATCCGTCGGAGCAGCCCTTAGGCTTGATTTTACTTTCCGACAGCTGGTACAGCGAGTATGACGGAGACGACATAACAGCTGTTAACGGCGAAAGCATGTGGTATTCTGCGGATATTGCAATATACGGTTATATGACCGATACGGTGAATTTCCTGAAAAATCACAATCTTATGGGATGCTTTGAGAATACAGCTGCCGTAAAAGAGGCGTATGTTGAAAAATATATCGATATTTACAATTCCGTCGATTTTTATTACGGAGCAACGTCATTCTTTGACGCAATGTTTTCCGTGACCTCAGACCTTGCGGACGTCTCACGCTACGATTATGACTACGCTGAATTTTTCAAAGGTACGGCGGTGACGGACAGCGAAAAAATATCGGCTCTTTACAACGCCTCTTATCCCGTATATTACACCGATTTCACGGGCTGCGCTGTGAAGTTCGTCTTTGACAACGGAACGATATCCTATATGTATATACCGTCGGACGAGGCTCCGAGCTTTATCGGATAACAAAATAATATAATTTTGCAGGGGCAGACTTGTTTTTGCTCCTGCTTTTTATTTTGTATTCCCTCTTGCATTTTCATACAATTAGTTGTAAAATTCATTGTGAATTATAAAGTAAGCACTCGATTTAATCAGTGGTTATTTACATGAAAGGAAAAAAGTGATTATGGAAAAATTTATTGTAGAGACGTCCGCAAGACACGTACATGTTTCAAGAGAGGCTCTTGATATTCTTTTCGGCGAGGGCTTTGAGCTTACCCATAAAAAGGATTTGTCCCAGCCCGGACAGTTTGCCACAAACGAAAGAGTAGCCGTTATAGGTCCCAAAAAGGACTTTCCCGCAGTGTCTATCTTAGGCCCCGTGAGAAACGCCGTTCAGGTGGAGCTTTCCGCTTCGGACGCAAGGGCTATAGGCGTAAACGCTCCCGTCAGGGAATCCGGCGATATTGCAGGCTCGGCAGGATGTAAAATCGTAGGCCCCAAGGGTGAAATAGAGATAAGCGAGGGCGTTATTGTCGCAAAGAGGCATATACATATGACTCCCGCCGACGCTGAAAAGTACGGCGTTGAGGATAAGGAAATCGTCAAGGTGAAGATTGACTCCGACTGCCGCTCCCTTGTGTTTGACGATGTTGTTGTAAGAGTAAGCGACAAATTCGCTCTTGCCATGCATATCGATACGGACGAGTCCAACGCCTGCGGCGCAACTCCGGCGACAATGGGTGAGATAGTCAAATAGTTATTTATTAAAAATATCCGGCAATTTACGGTATATTGAATACATCACCTGATAAAATCTCAACAAAAAAAAGAGTGCGGAGGCTCAGGCTTCCGTGCTCATTTTAATTATTCACAAAGTAAACGCTGATTAAATCGAGTGAGTCGTAGCTTTACGGATTTTTAGCAAGATAATGGACAAAGCACAAGTAATACTGGCATATTTCGACCATTTGTGACGATATATTGCGGAAAATGATCAAGCAGGCAACGGCGATGCGTCAGGCGTGTTTTTATCAGTGGTTACTTAACTGCTCCTATTCGAGTCGTTAAATTGTGGGGCAAATACCTCTTGATTTGTTTCTTTGTTTGTGCTACAATTTTCATGGCGGTTGAGTCCTTTCGTTAGTTTTTTGTTTTCCAACTCTATTCTAACAAGCTTGACCGCTTTTTTCCTCCTTTTGGTCTCACATCTATTGTAATGCTACAAAAATATTTAACAAAGTACTCCTTTTGTCTTGCTTTTTTTTGAATTATGTTGTATAATAAAATTAGATATAAATATAACTCCAAAGGACTTGACGAATATGACGGTTTGCAATATCAATAAATCCAAAAATATGCGAGTAGCCGAATATATATATATATATATCGTGATATCGTAAATTTACCGTTATTTGTTAATATTGGATAATTAAGCATGGTTTCATGGAACATTTCATGGACTGTGCTTTTTTTGCATTTAAAAATTTTAAACCGTAGGTTTGTTATGGATAAATTTGGATTTAAGATAGAAATATATTTAGTTTGTTCTGCATAAAATTAGAGAGGAGATTACAAAATGGAAGAATATATTGAATATATTATAGGTTATAGTATTTTGGTACTGGCAATCGCAGCATGTCTTGGTCTTATCCCGGCAAATATTGCAAAGAAAAAAGGATACAGCTTTGGATTGTGGTGGTTCTATGGCTGGATGTTGTTCATCGTGGCAATTATCCATGTAAGCTTGATCCCTGATAGAAACGCTACGCAGCCTTCTGTTTATCAGCCTATGCAGAATAATTCTTATTGTCCGCCCTTCAATACCGGACAGAGTGCGGCTGATGAGTTAAAAAAGTATAAAGATCTGTTTGATGCCGGTGTTATTACAGAAGATGAATTTCAGGCAAAGAAAGATCAGCTGCTTAAGTTGGTATAAAAAGGAGAAATAAAAAATGAAAAATGATTCCGTTAAAAAGTTTTCAATAATCAGTACGGTTTGTTTTATTATTCTTGCAGCAAGTGCCATATATGGCATTATTAATTATATTGATATACTCCACTACAATATACTCCACTACAATGATTACTACAGCGTCTTTATCGTCTCTATCGTCAATAATGTTATTCAATTAGTTATCTGGACGGCTTTTGCAATATTATTGGCTTTACAAAAGAAGAATAATGGATTGGTTATTGTGTCCGGTGCCAATGTATTGTTTGCAATTTACTATATAATAATAAGAAGCCTTAGTTTGGTTAATATTCTCAGCTTTTTGTGTTCTGCAGCTATCTTAACAATCATTCTTTTTACCTGTATCCCAGTTATGCAGGAAAAAGGAAAAATTGTTTCTAAGCTATGGTTTATACCTGGTGCATTGGCGGCAGTCACCTATCTGATTCAATGGATTCAAGGGGGATCGAGCGTTTATATTATTGTTTATATTATTATTGATATTATTGAAGTTGTGGCATATCTCATGCTTGGACTTTGGCTTGTTCGTTCTGATGAGCATTATACCGGTGTACAGTCTGTTGCTGTAAACGAATGTGTAACTTCTGAGCCTCAAAGTATAAATGCAAGAGAAACTGCTTCTTTCACTGTTGGAGATGCCGACAGGTTAAAGAAGTGTAAAGAGCTTTTGGACTCCGGTGCTATAACTCAAGAAGAGTTTGAAGCGAAGAAAAAGGAAATTCTCGGTTTGCAAGGAGATGACATAAAGGAAAACGAAAATGTTGTTGTTAAAGAAACAATGCAGTGATGATACAGGCTACATTGAAAAGGACGGTGTGCTTCTTATGAGCCGACTCTGTTTTTAAGTGTCAGCCTTATGCCTTATATTATATACATCATCTGATAATAAAACATTAAAAAACAAGTGCGGAGGCTCAGGCTTCCGTACTCATTTTAATTATTCAATTATTCTGTTCGCAAAAATCATCCGCAAAAAAGCCCCGTAAAGGCGGGGTTGGAGCGGACAACGGGAATCGAACCCGCCTATTCAGCTTGGGAAGCTGACATTCTACCGATGAATTATGTCCGCAAAACATATGTATTATACCATATAAAATTTGAATAATCAAGACCTAAAATCATGTTGCATTGCAGAAGAATTTGGGGTACAATGTTAAATACATAAAATTTGATAAATAATATAACAGATATATATGAGAGGAAATGTTGCAGCTTTGAAAAAACTTCTCCGATACATGAAAAATTATATTAAAGAGTGTATTTTTGCTCCGCTGTTCAAGATGATTGAGGCGGGGTTTGAATTGATAGTGCCGTTGGTGATTGCGGCGATTATCGACAACGGAATTGCGGACAAGAATTTAGGATATATAGGCAAAATGTGCGTAATTCTCGTGGTGTTGGGCGTTGTGGGACTGGTAATTTCAATTACAGCCCAGTATTTTTCCGCAAAGGCTGCGGTGGGATTTGCCACAGAGGTGCGTCATTCCCTGTTTACGCATATTCAAAGCCTGTCCTATACGGAGCTTGACACCTTAGGCTCCTCCACTCTCATAACCAGAATTACAAGCGATGTGAACCAGGTGCAGAACGGCGTAAATCTCACGCTGCGGCTGCTTCTCAGGTCGCCCTTTGTGGTGTTCGGAGCAATGGTTATGGCGTTTACAATTAACGGCAGAATTTCCCTTATTTTCCTTGTTACAATCGCAGCTCTTTCAATTGCGGTGTTCGGAATTATGATTGTCACAATTCCGCTGTACAGAGATGTGCAGGGAAAGCTTGACGGCGTAACAGAACTGACCCGTGAAAATTTAACGGGCGTCCGAGTTCTCAGAGCGTTCTGCATGGAAAAGCACGAGTCGCAGGAGTTCAGCCGAAGGAACAGAGCTTTAACCGATATGCAAAAATTCGTGGGCAGAATTTCCGCCGTGATGAACCCCTTAACATACGTTTTGGTAAATCTTGCAATCGTTTGGCTGATATATTCGGGAGCAATTCACGTAAACGAAGGATCTATAACTCAGGGAGAGGTCGTGGCGCTTTACAACTACATGGCGCAGATTTTGACGGAGCTTGTTAAGCTTGCAAACCTTATTATCTCCATAACAAAGGCCGTCGCCTGCGGAAACAGGATACAAAGCGTATTTGAGACAGAGTCCGGAGAACAGAATGAAGATAATGTTTCTGCTTCCGATGAAAATATATTAAATGAAAACGATTTAAACGGCGAAAACGAATATGCGGTGGAATTTAACCATGTGGGGCTTACCTATAAGGGAGCGGGGGACTGCTCGCTGCACGACATCGACTTTAAGGTGAAAAAAGGCGAAACCGTGGGAATTATCGGCGGCACAGGCTCCGGAAAAACCTCTCTTGTAAACCTTATCCCCGCCTTTTATCCCGCCACCGAGGGACAGATTGCCGTTGACGGCAGAGACGTTCGGGATTATGACGTTGACGAATTGAGGGCAAAAATCGGAGTCGTACCTCAAAAAGCGGCTCTTTTCAGCGGTACAATCCGTGAAAACCTTCTTTGGGGCAATGAAAATGCCGGGGACGACAGACTGAATGCGGCTCTTGAAACGGCGCAGGCGGCTGAAATCGTGCGGAACAAGGAAAACGGACTTGATTATATTTTGGAGCAAAACGGCGGAAATTTATCGGGAGGACAAAAGCAAAGGCTGACTATAGCCCGTGCGCTCGTAAGACAGCCGGAAATTTTAATCCTTGACGACAGCGCTTCGGCTTTGGATATGGCGACAGACGCCAAATTGAGGAAGGCTTTGAAGAAATTGGACAATACAACCACCTTTATCGTTTCACAGCGTGCGTCCGGAGTGAAAAATGCGGATAAAATCATTGTTCTGGACGACGGCAAAATCGCCGGAATAGGCACTCACGACAAGCTTCTGGAGAGCTGCGGAATTTATAAGGAAATTTGGGACTCGCAAAACAGCTGAAATCGTCGGGTACGCCGTGACGCTTTCCGAATAATGTAAAAGAGGGATTTGATGAAAAAACAAAAAAGCACGCTTGTTATCGCGTTAAATCATATAAAGAAATACAGACCTTTGATAGCTCTGTCCATACTCCTTGCCGCTGTAACCGTTGCGGGAACGCTTTACATTCCAATCCTTGCCGGCGATGCAATAGACCTTATTGTCGGAGCGGGAAACGTGGATTTTGACGGTCTTATGCGGCTGCTTCCGGAAATCGGGATTATCGCCGCCGCCGTGGCACTGCTTCAATGGATTATGAATACGGTCAACAACAGAATTACTTATCATGTTGTTCGTGACGTGCGCCGTGAAGCCTTTGAGAAAATTCAGGTTTTGCCCCTGTCATATTTGGACAGTCACCCGAGCGGCGAGATTGTCAGCCGTGTTATTGCGGATGCGGATCAGTTTGCCGACGGACTTCTTATGGGCTTTTCACAGCTGTTTACCGGCGTCGTTACAATTTTGGGAACGCTGGGATTTATGCTGTACCTCAATTGGAAAATTGCTCTTGCGGTTGTTATCTTAACGCCCTTGAGCGTGCTTGCCGCCCGTTTTATCGCAAGAAAAACCTATAATATGTTTAAACTCCAATCGGAGACGAGAGGCGAGCAGACCTCCTTTATCAATGAGATTATCGACAATCAGAAGGTTGTCAAGGCTTTTTCAAGAGAGGAAAACGTTACCGAAAAATTTGACGAGATTAACGGAAGACTCCAAAAATGCTCTCTCAGGGCTACCTTCTTTTCATCGATTACAAACCCCTCCACAAGGTTTGTAAACAGCGTCGTTTACGCCTGCGTAGCCCTTACGGGAGCTTTGGCGGTGCTTGGAATAGGCTTTTCCGCAGGGAGCGTTTTCACGGTGGGAAGTCTCAGCGTATTCTTGAGCTACGCCAACCAGTATACCAAGCCCTTCAATGAAATTTCAGGCGTTATCGCAGAGCTTCAAAACGCTTTGGCGTGTGCGGGAAGGCTTTTCGAGCTTATTGATGAGGAGCCGGAAATCCCCGATAAAAAGGACGCCTCGGAGCTTGAAGGCGTTCACGGCTGCGTAAATCTTAAGGATGTTGAATTTTCTTATTCGGAAGATAAAAAACTTATAGATCATTTGAATTTGGACGTTAAGCCGGGGCAGAGAATTGCAATTGTAGGCCCTACGGGCTGCGGAAAGACAACGATAATCAATCTTCTTATGAGATTTTACGACGTTAATTCAGGCTCAATCGGCGTGGACGGGGAGGACATACGCAATATTACAAGGCACAGCCTGCGTTCCTCCTACGGAATGGTTCTTCAGGATACTTGGCTCAGAGCCGGTACAATCCGTGAAAATATCGCCATGGGCAGACCGGACGCCTCCGACAGCGAAATCGAAGAGGCTGCAAGAGCTGCGCACGCTCACAGCTTTATCAAGCGTCTCCCAAAGGGCTACGATACTGTCATAGGCGAGGACGGCGGCAGCTTGTCCCAGGGGCAGAAGCAGCTTTTGTGCATTGCAAGGGTAATGCTGACAAAGCCTCCTATGCTTATTTTGGATGAAGCCACCTCATCCATCGACACCCGAACGGAAATCCGCATACAAAAGGCGTTTTTAAGCCTTATGGAGGGCAGAACGTCGTTTATCGTTGCGCACCGTCTGTCCACAATTCGGGAATCGGATTTAATACTCGTTATGCGTGACGGGAAAATTGTGGAGCAGGGCAGCCATGAACAGCTGCTTGAAAAAGGCGGCTTCTATCGGGAGCTGTATGAGAGCAGACTTTAGGCAATTGGCAATGAGCAATTCTTCTCCGTAAGCCCTTTGAGAATTTTTAGCTCATGCACACCCGCTGAAAAATTAGGAATGAGGAATTAGGAATTAGGAATAAATGAAAGGGCAAGCCCTTTAACCCATTATAAATAGAATTAAAAGTCTGTACGCTTTAAGCTTGATTGTTAATATTTTAAATTTCATTAGAGCGAATGAAATGAGCGAAGCAAGCCCGAAGGGCTTCCGAAATTCCTAATTCCTAATTCCTAATTCCTAATTCGGCAAGGTTGTTGAAAAGCAGAAGTTAAAAATTTTATTCAAGCTTTATGAACAATACATAGCGGCTTCCGAAATTATTAATTATTCATTATTAATTATTAATTCTCTAAAAGGTGTGTACAAACTTTCAATTCTTCCGAGTCTTACGGAGAAGAAGCATTCCCCTCGCCGCTAAAGCAAATATTCTTAAAATTTACTTAAAAATTATTTCCCAAAAACCTTGACCTTTTTATGTTGAATATGCTACAATACCAAAGGAGTATTTTACAAGGAGTAATTTACAAAACCGGGAGTATTGGAGTAGTATTATGCTGAAATTTATTATCGCTTTTATTGCGGGCAAAATCGCAAGGTTTGTTTTGCGTCTTTCGGGCAGGCGGGGAACTCATGTTCCGGGGAAAATCGCAATTAAAATCTGCCCTGATTTTTTGAAGTTTATCGGCAAGCCGAAAACCGTAATCTGCGTTACCGGCACAAACGGCAAGACGAGTACGGCAAATATGACTGCCGACTCTTTGAGAGCTTTGGGAGTCAGCGTTGCGGACAACAGCTTCGGCTCCAACACCGTCCACGGCATAAGCTCCGCCATGCTTCAAAGCGTCAATCTCTTTAACAAGCCTAAGGTTGATGCTGCCGTGCTTGAGGTTGACGAACGCAGCTCTGTTCACATTTACAAGTATATAACTCCCACATATCTCATTTGCACGAACCTTTTCAGAGACTCTTTAATGAGAAACGCTCACACGGAGTATATATTCGGTATAATCGACAGCTGTCTGCCTGAGCAATCTGTGCTTATACTTAACGGCGACGACATTATCAGCTCCCGTCTCGGAAGAGGCAAAAACGAAAAAAGAGTGTTCTTTTCGGTGGACAAGCTTGCAGGTGAGGAAACGGAGAATTATAACATTATAAACGATTCCAGAAGCTGCCCGGACTGCGGCGGCAGGATGGACTTTGAGTTTAAGCGGTATCATCATATCGGAAGAGTTCAATGCCCCGTCTGCGGGCTGAAATCCCCGGAGTCGGATTACAGGGTTCTCTCCGCCGGCGACAGCGGTTTGACCCTTCTGCACGGCGGTGAAAATCTTGAATTTCCTACCGTGAACAATGCGGTCTACAACATTTACAACGAAGCCGCCGTAATAGCTCTTTTGACGGAAATGGGATACAGTACCGAGTCCGTGTCGGAGTGCCTGAAAAGCGTCACTGTCACAGGTACGAGATACAAGGCCTGCAAGGTCGGAAAAATCAATTTGATATGCACAATGCTCAAGGGGCTTAATCCCATAGCCTGCTCCAGAAATTGCCACACGGCAAAGCTCGGAAGCGGGTCCAAAGCCGTTTTTCTTATGATTGACGACGTAAACCACGAAAGAGAGGACTGCGAAAACGTCTCATGGCACTATGAAGCCGACTACGAGCAGCTTAACGACAGCTCCATAAAGGCGGTTTACATTGCGGGTCCCAGAGCCGAGGATTTGAAATACAGACTTCTTTTGGCGGGGATTGACGAGAGCAAAATCAAAACGGGAAGATACGAGCAGGACGTTATAAAGCAAATGACCTTTGACAACATCGACACGCTTTTTGTCTTTTACGATATGTTCAGATTTGACGAGCTGGAAAACAGAGTTAAGCCGGAGATTATTAAGAGAATTTCGGCTTAACCTTGGGGAGTATAATATGACAGCAGAAATTTTATACGGAGATTATTTTCTGTTCGGAGATGAGGCGAATGTAGGATATTTGCGGAAATGCTTGCCCGATTGGGAATTTGTTCTTACCGATATTTCCAAAACGCCGTACTTTGCCGAAAATGAGCCGGACTTAATTTATATGGGCGGTATGTCCGAAAGCAGTCAGCTGCGTGTTATTGACGCTCTTACGCCCTTTAAGGACAGACTTTGCCGTGTGACAGACGGCGGCACTCACATTCTTTTTACGTCGAACGCCTGTGATATTCTCGGCAATTACATTCAAAACGGAGATACTCGGATTAAGGCGTTGGGAATTTTTGATTTTCACGTTGAAGCCGATATGATGAAGCGTTTTAACGGTATGACATTAGGGGAGTACGGGAATATTGAAATTGTCGGATATTTAAGCCAATTCGGAAGAGCTTATCCCGAAGAGGGCGAAAGGGAGTTTTTCCTGCCCGTCACAAGGGGATCCGGGCTTAATTCAAGCTGCAAATTCGAGGGCTTTAAGAGGAATAATTTTATCGCAACGTATCTCATAGGACCCTTTCTCGTGCTCAATCCGAAATTTACAAAAATGTGGCTGTCGGAAATCACGGACACGGAAATTGCTTTGCCCTTTGAGAAAGAGGCAATGAGAGTATATGAGCAGAGACTCAGGGAATTTAAAGACCCGAACAGAAAAATTTGTTGATTTTGCGGATAAAACGGCTGCGGGCTTCGGATAAAGGGAGCCTGCGTTTTTTTTTGTGTTCTTAAGTAAGCACTGATTAAATCGAGTGCGTCGAGTTTCTCGGATTTTTTGCAAGACAAGGAACAAAGCGCAAGGAATACGGTTGTATTTCGAGCATTTGTGACGATGTATTGCGGAAAATCGGCAAGTAGACGGCGGCGATGCGTTAGGCGTGATTTAATCAGTGGTTACTTGAAAGTAAAAGGCTGAAAGCTATTGACTTTTTCCACAAAAATATATATAATACATTTAATGTTTTTATCGGAGGTTAGTGATGAAAAAAATTACCCTTGACACCGGGAAAAAAGTGTTCCCGATTATTTTGATGGCTATCGGCGTTGCGATTATGCTTGCAACATGGATTTTCCGCCTGAATTTAGTCGCAATTGTCGCTGTGCTGTACTGCTGCATTATGTCCGCAGTTATTGCGCTCAGTCTCATCATTAAGAAAAAGGTTTACGCTCCCATGATTTTCGGATATGCGGCAGCCTGTATCGGCGTTGTCGTGTACTACATAATTTGGGGCGCAGATGCCGGATTCGGCGCATTTTCAAGCGGTCTTGCCGGCTTCAGCTCAGCCGATCACACATGGCTTCAGGGAGAGGGCAACTTCTTCACAAGACTTTTGGGCAACCTTCTTCTTATCCTTCCCACGGCTCTTTGTCTTTGGGGCTTGTTCTTTACCGCCCGTCATGAATTTAAAAAAGAAGGCGGCAAAAAGGCTCTTTCCGGCGTTCTAACCGTTTGCCTTATGGGAGCGACCGTGTTTTACGTATTCTCCATGAACCTTCGTTCGGAGCCCAACACAGAGCGTATGTGGGACGGTCAGGAGGATTATCTCAACAACGTTGACAACACCGCCGACAGCGACAGTCCCAACGTCCTTGTTATCCTTATGGACGATTTGGGCTACGGCGACATCTCCTTAAACGGCGCCATTTACGACACTCCCAATATTGACAGCATCGGCGAAAACGGACTTAGCCTCAGCAATTTCTATTCATCCTATTCCGTATGCTCTCCCGCAAGATTTGCGGCAATGACAGGCAGATATCCTTACAGAGGATATGCCGACAACGTTGTTTATCCCACGGTCAACACTCTTTCACCTCTCGCCACCACAAGAGTTTTCAACGCCATTGAAATGGGCGGAAATGCCGACGGTATGCTGGGCGATGAGATTACAATCGCAGAAACCTTTAAGGCTGCGGGCTATTCCACCGGTCTTTTCGGCAAGTGGCACTTGGGCGATTACGGCGAATATCTTCCCACAAACCAGGGCTTTGACTACTTCTACGGCAGCCATTACGTAAACGATATGACTCCCTTCTACCATGTCAGTGAGGAGAACGGCGAATACACAATCGTTCACGGCACCGACGAGCTTAAGGATCAGTCCATGGCAACGGAGTGGATCCACGAGGAGATTGTTCAGTGGATTACCGAGCAGGCGGAAGCGGATCAGCCTTTCCTTGCTTACTATACTTCTCCATGGCCTCACGCTCCCGTATATGCAGGCGATGACTTTGACGGCACAACGGGTCTCGGCACATATGTGGACTGCGTAACGGAATTTGACTATTACCTTGGAATTTTGTTTGACACAATGGAAGAGCTTGGAATACTTGAGGATACCATAATCGTATTCACAAGCGATAACGGCCCCGCTCTTGAAGGCTCCACAAACGAGCTCAGAGGCGGCAAGTACCTGGCTTACGAAGGCGGTCAGAAGGTTCCGTTCCTTATCAGATGGGACAACGACGACGGCGCCTTGGGCGAAAAGGGCACAACGAGAGAGCAGTCCGCCACACTTGTAGACCTGTATCCCACTCTTGTGGAGCTTTGCGGAATTACGGGCAAGGACGGCACTGTTGAGGCTTATATGCCCGAGGACAGAGTCATTGACGGCGTTTCCATGACGTCTCTGCTGCTGAATGACGAGGTTATTCACGATGAAAGCTCTCCCATCCTCCATATGAAGCGTGAGGATATTAAGGCAATCCAGTATACCATGTCAACGGAAGAGGTTCTCGCCATGTATCCCGATTACGATTTTGACGTTCTGACGGAGAACGAGTACGTAACCTTTAAGTATTTTGACAGGATCCAGAACGATAACTCCGCTTTCTTTGATAAATACCGTACCAATTGGCTGCATATTTTGACCGACGACTCCGGTGAAAATTACAACAGAACCACGGTTTATCCCGAAATTGCCGAGCAGTTCCACGCCAAGCTGGATGAAATTCAAGAAAACTTCAAGTCCAACAGACGAGGAATTATCGAGCTAACCTAATCTAAGTAACCACTGATTACTAAACAAACACTCTTTTGGGGCGGCTGAGTTCGCCCCTTTTACTTTTGCAAGCATATATTTCAAAATGAAAGGAAGAAAATAAATGCCTCCGCTGTCTATAATGATAAAGCCTGCGTCGTCGCTTTGCAACCTGTCCTGCGAATACTGCTTCTACAGAGACGTTTCGGAGCACAGAGAGCATTTGGGCTTCGGAAAAATGGAGCATGAAACGGTGGCCAGCCTTGTGACAAAAGCGCTGTCCTTTGCGGACGGTCAGTCGGTGGCGTTCGCCTTTCAGGGCGGCGAGCCTACCTTGGCGGGACTGCCCTATTTCAGGGATTTTGTTAAGACCGTAAATGAGAACAACTCTAAAAAAAGCCCGATTTACTATTCGATACAGACAAACGGCACTGTGATTGACGCTCAATGGGCGGATTTCTTTCACGATAACGCCTTTCTTGTGGGATTGAGTCTTGACGGAGATCTTGAGGGGAATAAGTTCCGCAAAAAGCCGTCGGGGCAAAATTCCTTTTACAAAATAACAAGCACCGCCGAAATTTTCAAGCGGCACAAAGTTGACTTCAATATTCTTACCGTTCTCACCGGCTACTGTGCCGAAAACGGAGAGCGGATTTACAGGTATTTCCGTGACAAGGGCTATCGGTATTTGCAGTTTATACCCTGCCTGCGTCCCTTCGGTTCGGATGAACAGAGCGAGCTGTATATGACGCCCCGGCAATACGGCGACTTCCTGATAAAGGTTTTCAATTTGTATGTGAAGGATTACGTCAGGCACAATTACATAAGCGTCCGACAGTTTGACAATTGGGTGCGGCTTTACCTGAACCAGCCGGCGGAACAGTGCGGAATGTACGGTCATTGCTCCCATCAGTTCGTGTGCGAGGCAAACGGAAATATGTACCCTTGCGATTTTTACTGCACGGACGAGTATTTTTTGGGAAATATAAACGAAACCGATTTTTCCTCAATGGCAAATTCAAAAACCGCCGTGAATTTTATAAAGGAAAGCCTTGTTTTGCCGGACAGATGCAAAAGCTGCCGAGTTTACCCCGTCTGCCGGGGAGGAGGATGCAAACGCACTCAGCTCAGCGGAGATTACTGCGAGGCATATAAAAGGTTCTTTAACAGCTGCTTGCCGCTGTTCAGAGTGTTCGCAAATGAAAAACCAAATTCCGCTCCGTAGCTTGAGCGGATTTTTTTTGCCACCGTAAGCTTGTGCGGAATTTTAATTCCTGCACACCCGCCGGGAATTAATAATTTATAATTAATAATTAATAATTGTTGGAAATTAAAGGCTTGTGCATACCATTTAGAATTAATTAGCAATGAGCAATTAGCAATTAGCAATGTCGGAAGCCGCTCTGCGGCTTGTTCCGCTCACTGCGTTCGCTCTGATTATCGATGTATTTCTGTTTCGGAATAATTTCCGTTTCCGATTTTGGAAGTTCCGACTTCGGAAGTTGGTTTTCCGTTTTCGGAAGTCTTCCGTTTTCGGAAGTTCCGTTTTCGGAAGTTCGGTTTTCCGTTTTCGGCTTCCGTTTGCGGAAGTTCGGTTTTCCGTTTGCGGAAAAGCGGCGATTTTTCCGCTTTTCCGGAAGAAAAGCGACTATATATATAATT
>JAJQGK010000112.1 GCA_021200555.1 Clostridiales bacterium
TTGCTTGCTTGCTTGCTTGCTTGCTTGCTTGCTTGCTTGCTTGCTTGCTTGCTTAGAAAGTATATCGTAACTCGTCATATCTGTCAACACCTTTTAACATTTTTATTTGTATGCACTTAAATAATAGCATATTTTCTTATAGTTTACAAGTTTTTTGAAAATTTTCCGAATATTCCGAAAATACGGGGAGTTTTTCCGAAAATCGAGGATTTGGGAGCAAAAAACAGCACCCGCTATAAGAAACGGGTGTTGTTATATTGATGTTTTGAATTTATCCCAATATCTTTTCGGCGATTTCCTTTGTATCTCTGGCAATCATAAGCTCTTCGTTTGTGGGGATAACATAGACCTTGACCTTTGAGTCGGGAGTGGAAAGCTCGCCGCCCTTGCCCTTGATTGCGACTTTATTTTCTTCATAATCAAAGGTGACGCCGATATATTCAAAGTTTTCGCAGATATTCTGACGCAGAGGCTGAGCGTTTTCGCCGATGCCGCCTGTGAAAACAATGGCGTCAACGCCGTGCATTGCTGCGATATACGAGCCTATATACTTTCTAATCTCGTAATACATCATATCGATTGCAAGCTCGGCTCTTTCATTGCCCTCATCGGCCGCTTTTAACAGATCCCTGTTATCTATTATTCCGCCGGATATGCCGTAAACGCCGGATTTTTTATTTAAAATGGTATCGGTTTCCTCAGGCGTCCAGCCTTCCTTTTCCTGAAGGAACAAAACGATTGACGGATCCAAATTGCCCGAACGGGTACCCATAATAAGACCGTCAAGAGGCGTAAAGCCCATGGAGGTATCCACGACCTTGCCGCAGTCAACAGCGGCAATTGAGGAACCGTTGCCCAAATGGCAGGTTATAATTTTAAGCTCGCTAATATCCTTGCCCATTATCCTTGCACATTCTGCGCTGACATATCTGTGAGACGTGCCGTGGAAGCCGTAGCGGCGGATATGATATTTCTCGTAATACTCATAGGGAATGCCGAACATATAAGCCTCGGGGGGCATTGTTGAATGGAAGGCATTGTCAAAAACGGCAACCTCGGGAACATCCTTTCCGAATATCTCTCGGCAGGCATTAATACCCTGGATATGCGCGGGATTATGGAGAGGCGCAAGGTCGCAAAGACTCTCTATTCCGGATATAACCTCATCGGTAATAAGCGTACTCTCTTTGAAAATCGAGCCGCCCTGAACAACTCTGTGTCCGATAGCGGAGATTTCATCAAGGCTGTCTATAACCTTATGGTCGCCCGTTGTCAAAGCGTCCTTAACAACAAGAAAGGCTTCGGTATGATTTTTCATTTGAATATTGTATTCAAATTTTTCACCGTTTACCTTGCCCTCAAAGTGGCCGTCCGCCATTCCTACTCTTTCGCATATGCCCTTTGCAATGACATTTTCGCCGTTCATGTCGATAAGCTGGTATTTTAAGGACGAGCTGCCGGCATTGATAACCAAAATCTTCATAAAAATTGTAACCTCCGTAAAATTTGGACTTGATACTTTCATCACAATGTTATATTATATACCGGAAAGGTTAAATTTTCAACAAGTTTTTAGAAGTTAAGTACAAATCATATAAATTTTGTGACATTTTTTTGAAAGTTGCAAATTTACAGCGCAAATTTTGGAGAAGTTTGGAAAGGACAAATACAAAATGCAGGTTTCAGCTATAATTGCCGAATACAACCCGTTTCACAACGGACACTTATACCATATCAGCGAAACAAAAAAACGGACTGACAACGGTTTCGTCATGGTTATAATGAGCGGAAATTTTGTACAGAGAGGAGAGCCGGCGCTTCTTGATAAAAGGCTCCGAGCCAAAACCGCTCTTATGAACGGGGCGGATCTTGTGGTGGAAATTCCCGTACCTTGGGCCACGGCGTCGGCGGAGAGGTTCGCAAGAGGCGCTGTTTACATTGCGGCGCAATCCGGAGTTGTAAACACGCTGTCATTCGGCTGTGAGGATGCGCAGTCGGATATGCTGCGGAAGATTGCGAGAGTTACAGAGGACAAGGTATACAGCCGCCGAATTAAGGATTACTATGACGCTCATTCCTGCTCTTATCCCGAAGCGAAGGCAGGCGTTGTCAAAAGCGTTTTGGGCGAGGACTGCACCGAAATTATGATGAAGCCCAACAATATTCTCGCAATCGAATATATGCGGGCAATTCAATATTTCAAGTCGGACATAACACCTCTTTGCATTGAAAGGAAAATCAGCACCCATGACGGAGAAAATACGGACGGTCATTTAACATCCGCCATGAATATCAGGAACATGGTGAAAACAGACAGGGATTTTTCCTCGTTTGTACCGAAAAACACCCTTGATATTTACAAAAAAGCCGCAGCCGACAATATATTCCCATCTCTTTACTCAAGGCTTGAAACGGCTGTTTTGGCGGATCTGAGACGCAAGCATCCCAAGGATTTTCTGTCTGTTCCGGACGTCTCCGAGGGAATAGAGTACAGAATTGCAGAGGCGGCAAAGGAGTCCGTTTCTCTTAACGGCGTATTTGACATGGTTAAAACAAAACGGTACACCCACGCCAGAATAAGAAGGATTATTTTATCCTCCTTTTTAGGCATCACAAATGAGGACGTTCAATCGCTTCCGCCGTACATCCATGTTTTGGGGTTAAACGACAACGGCAGGCTGATTTTAAGGGAGATGAAGGATAAATTTTTCTTCCCGATTATTATGAAATACAGCGACGTCGCACGGCTTGACGACAGGGCAAAAAGGATTTTCAGCCTTGAAAGCACAGCCACGGATCTCTTTAACCTGACGCTGCCGGAAAGACGGAAATGCGGAACGGATATGACAGAAGAAATCGTATATATGCCGCAAGCTTAA
>JAJQGK010000035.1 GCA_021200555.1 Clostridiales bacterium
GTATCTTTCTGACTATTCAACGGGGTTGTCGGTGTTTAGTCAGAATTTTTTCTTTTTGTCTCGGCGATTACTTCGTCTATGAGTTCTTTTGCCTTTTCGGTATTATCACTTTCAAGCAAAGCTTTGAGCGATAACATAACCGTCAATAATTCAACTCTTGTCATATCTTCGTCCATTGTGTTCTCCTTTCCGGCACTTGCCGTCTTGCTTGCCTCAATTAACATTAATTGTAATTATATTATAGAATTTATTATATAATTTGTCGATACTATCTCTATTAAAAAATAAAAATTATAATAACATAATATATAATAATCAATTTTATCAATAAGTTTAGAAATAATAATGTGAGATTGCTTGAACATTTCTACTCACACCGCCCCTTGCAGGGATTGTTTTGTATTTGAATTGAATAACCGGCGCTTACTAAAATGTAGTTCTAAATTGCACTGCGTTTACTTTGAAAAGCTGACCAGAAAATTTCGGTTTTGCTCTTGCTTTTTTCTATCGGATTGCGTATACTGAGAAAGGTAATCATATGTTACCAAATAAATTTGGATTTTACAGGGAAAAATTATGTTACATGACAATCTAAGAGTGTTCAGAGCTTACTGCGAGCTGTCGCAGGAGCAGGTGGCGGAAATATTGGGCATAGATCCGGATACTTACCGCAAATACGAAATGGGAACGGCAATACCGAGCGATGAGGAAATAGAAACACTCGCAAATATATATAATGTCAGCCCGGACAGAATAACCGGCGAATTTGATATTATGAAGTTCGTAAATCTCCGTCAATCACCCATTGACTACCAATATACATCAAATATAAACAAAGAGTATGACATCGACAAAATAACATCTCTCAGCAAGCCTGAAAAGTATCTTATTTTAGCGCTTCGAGCCTGCGAAAGCGAAGAGGAATTTATCGAAACCGCTCATAACATCTTTTATCTCATAAGATGATGGCTTAAACCTTTTCTCGGTTACTTCGGGATGAAAAATAATTTTTTGCATGCAAGGTATACATAAATAGACAGCGAAACATTGGAAGAATACATTTTTGGAAATGAAAAAGTTTTCCGCTTGATTTTCTCCGTTATTATGTGGTACGACTTGCCCGTATTTTTCGGACGGGCTGGGAACGAGAGCTGCGAGGGACGCAGCCGGCAATGCTGTTGAATTACCCGCTGATACCACTTATGAGGAGTGGAAACAGAAATTTGTTGACATTTCGGAAAATGATGATACAATAGAATTAACACGGAGAAAAGATTATACTCACCGCAAAATTGGCACAAATGGACAACAAATAATAGACAAACCTACTTACAATAAACTGACTGAAAAATTTTTAAAAAACGGCGGTATAATCATACGTGGTGAAGAAGCTGAAAAACACTTAACAAATTTATCTGCATATGCGTCATATTTGCCGTCTTTAAATGCAGCGTACATACGAGACGATGCAACCGTTTCCGATGTACTTGAGGAAATGTATCATGCCGAGCAAGACCGCAAGAATATGTTTGGCGGTGTTCTCACCAAAGAAGTGGTTTTGCGCAGGGAAATGACGCTCAAAAATATCTGTTGTCATTTATTGATAAGTACAACATACCCGATAGCGAAACAGAAATAACGAAAGCAAATTTGTCTTATTATGAAGAAAAGCTAAAGATGCTGTTGGAGGAACAGAAAAATGACTGAAAAATTTATAGCAGCAGTAGACTCTTTAATAAAAGGAAGCAGAGTAATAACGCTTGACAGAGAGCTTCCTATTGATGAATATAATAAAAAATATGTTTGTGTGGACGGAAAAACATACTTATGGCATTGTACGATGAATGAACAGCTTATAGTTGTAGATACAACAGATAGTCTGTTAGGTAAAGAGATTGAATTTGTATAATTAAAATACATTAGGTGATAATCATGGAGAAAAAACACAGCCCGAATTTCGCAGTTCCGCTAACGGGTCAAATGCTGATACCCCAGCAGTGCAAAGATTGCTATTTTAGATTTAAGGTTCCTTACGACGACGGCATAGAACAGTTTGACGTCGGCTGGAAAAGGGGAGATTGTCATATATATCCTGTGGTTAAGCCCGACGGTGTTTTAAAAAATTACGAGTATTGCGAGTATTACGAAAAAGAGAAACCGGAGAAAAAAACAAAGAAGAAATAGCGCTTTTGAGAAATCAAGGGTGCTTTTTTCATGCTTAAATTCGGGAGGTAAGAATGTCTTTATCTGATTGGGCTTTCCTTTACACGGCTACAAGAGGGGGAGAAGGCGCTGCTTCAAAGAGTTCAACCGTTCGGTTTATGATGAGTCTGGAAGACGCACAAAAATGGTGTTCAAGCGATATGAGCTGCGGAACGCTTTACGGCACTCCGTGGGCTTATTTTTTTACATCCGTTGAAAATTACTGTAACTGTCATTGGGGGCAGTTGAGAGGGTGTACTCTCGATATGCGCAAAGTGAATGACAATGGAAAATATGATGATAAAATTAAAAGTTTGGGACTTAAAAAATACAATAAACAGGAGATGAAGGAGATCTTAAAGGCTTATGGGATTGATGTTCTTATTTAGTGTGCAAGTATGGACGGGCAGCACTTTCCGATGAAAGCCTACCAAGCAGGCGTAACCGCTCCGCCGTTCCACGTTTGGTGCAGAAGCACAACAGCCCCGTACTTCGATGAACAGTTTGACATTGGAGAACGGGCGGCAAGGGATGAAAATGGGAATACTGTTGAAGTCCCTGCGGATATGACTTATGAGGAGTGGAAACAGAAATTTGTTGACATTGATGATGAAAGTGATATAAT
>JAJQGK010000020.1 GCA_021200555.1 Clostridiales bacterium
AAGATTATTATACCACATTATTATTGCGTTGTAAAGTTTTAATTAGTATGAGGTACTACGGTGGGCTATTTAAATTTGTGCGACACACACGGGTCCGCCCATACGGGATATCTGCAGTCCCCGCCATTCATTGTACATTGTACACTGTACATTGTACATTAAAAAGGCGTTTCCGCCATTCATTGCAAAATGCAAATTATTTTAGTGATTCGAGGTGCATTATGGATTATTTTACAAAAACCTTCGGTGCAGGTGACAAAGTTGCCGGAGAAAAAACAGACGACAGGTGTATATTTATACGGGGAAATGTCAGAATCAGCGTTCTGACGTCCCGGCTTATCCGAATTGAAAGGTCAAGCTGCGGGGTATTCTGCGATTTGCCTACTCAGTCCGTAATGTGCAGAGATTTTGACAGACCCGCATTTACCGTTACGGACAACAGCGTTAACTTCGCCGTTAAAACAGATGAAGTCTCCTTTATTTTCAACAGTGACGGAGAGCTTATTCAGGCAGTCTTGAAGGGCAACAAAACCGTTTCCGATTTCCATAAGGGCAATTTAATGGGAACGAGACGCACGCTTGACAACACCAACGGCAAGGCGAGCCTTAACGAGGGAATTTTGTCCCGTGAAGGTGCGGCTGTTTTTGACGACAGCTCCTCTTTTCTCCTTACGCCCGATGGGGGAGTCAAGCCCCGAAATGACGATGAGCTTGATATTTACGTTTTCGCCTACGGTCACGATTACATCTCCGCAGTCAGAGATCTGTACAATCTGACCGGACATACTCCTCTTATTCCCCGCTTTGCATTGGGGAACTGGTGGAGCCGCTACAAGGCCTACACTCAGGAGGAATATCTGTCCCTTATGCAGAGATTTATTGACGAGGAGATCCCCATAACCGTTGCAACTGTTGATATGGACTGGCATTGGACGGACGTTACAAAGCGGTTCGGCAAGGATGCAAAGGCGTCACATATTAATATGCCCGTTAAAAACAAGCTTATGGCCTCCGTTTTGCCCTCCGGCTGGACGGGCTACAGCTGGAATACGGAGCTTTTTCCCGATTACAGGGAATTTCTCAACACTCTTCACAGGGAAAATTTAAAGGTGACGGTCAATCTTCACCCTTGTGACGGTGTGCGTTTTTTTGAGGACGCTTACCCTGAATTTGCGGAGTTTATGGGAATTGACCCCAAATCAAAGCAGGCGATTGAATTTGACATTACAGACAGAAAATTTACAGAGGGATATTTTAAATTCCTCCACCATAAATACGAGGACGAGGGCGTTGACTTCTGGTGGATCGACTGGCAGCAGGGAAATCTGACGAACATTCCCGGTCTTGATCCCCTTTGGGCACTTAACCATTACCACAGTCTTGACAGCGAAAGAGACAACAAGCGTCCCCTTATATTGTCAAGATATGCGGGAGTGGGCGGTCACCGCTATCCTTTGGGCTTTTCAGGCGATGCAGCCGTAACATGGAAAACCCTTGACTTTCAGCCCTATTTTACCGCCACCGCTTCAAATATCGGCTACTCCTGGTGGAGCCACGACATCGGCGGTCATAATTTGGGTATTCGCGACGATGAGCTTTACATCCGCTGGGTGCAGTTCGGCGTGTTCAGCCCGATAATGAGGCTTCACTCCACTCAAAACGAGCTTTCCGGCAAGGAGCCGTGGAAGTACAGCCACGAGGCGCAGACGGCAGCGACAGCCGCTCTCCGCTTCCGTCACAGGCTTATACCGTATATTTATACCATGAACCGCAGGACAAACGCTTGCGGCAGAGCGCTTATCGAGCCTATGTATTATCATTATCCGGAAAACGACAACGCCTATGAAGTCCCCAACGAATACTTTTTCGGCAGCGAGCTTATTGCCGCTCCAATAACGAAAAAAGCAAGCAAACGGCTGAGAATGGCGTGTGCGGAGGTTTGGCTTCCTCAGGGACGCTGGACGGATATTTTTACAGGCAGAATTTATCATTGTGAAAGCGGCGAAAAGCGGATTAAAATGTTCCGTGATACCTCTTCAATTCCCGTTCTGGCAAAAGCGGGCGCCATAATCCCCTTAAATTTAAACGACAGGGAAAACAACTGGAAAAATCCCGAAAGCATGGAGCTTTACATTTACAGAGGACAGGGCTGCTTTACCCTTTACGAGGATGACGGCGAAAGCAAGGATTACCAAAGGGGAGCCTTTGCCCAAACAGCCTTTGCCGTTACGGAAAAGGACGGGGACTGCGTGTTCACCGTATCTCCCGCCGAGGGCGATATTTCCGTTTTGCCCGCAAAGAGAGCCTATACCTTATCATTTAAGGATATTTCTAAATGCGAAAAAATAAATGTCTCCGTCAACGGCAAGCGCACATCGTTTAAGGAGAACAAAACGGGAGACGGAATTAAGATTGCGGTTGAAATTTCTCCCGAGGACAGACTGAGGGTTACCCTTAAAAATATTACGGCAAGAGAAAATCCGCCGAAAAAGGAAATGGTGACGGAGCTTTTGTCGAAGGTTCAGGGCAGCAACGACCTGAAGCTTATAACCTTGTCCGGATGTTTGAAGGACGGCTATAACGGCGGCGGACTGCCTAAGGGCGAACTGAGAGACGCAGTGGGGGAGATATTTGATTAGTGCAATGTACAATGAATGAAATTTTAATTTGTGCAAATGCCGATTGGTTTTGAAAATTATAATCTCTCCCGTAGGGGCGGACCCATGTGTCCGCCCGCAAGCCGCAAAGCGGCTTCCTTTTTAAATTAAAAATTTCCGTAATCAAACCCAACGGGTTTGACCAATGTTTGTACAAGCTTATGTTA
>JAJQGK010000093.1 GCA_021200555.1 Clostridiales bacterium
GGGTAACAGGCGAGGATGTTACATATACAAATTGGGACAGAGGAGAGCCTAACATCGGCTACGGCGGCGGAGATCAGGATTTCGCAACTATGGTGTAGGGTAAGAGTGTATGGGACGATGAATGGGGCAACACCGTATTATCTTATTATATCTGCGAGTGGGAAGGCAGCGCAGCTGCGGATGAACCCGAAGAGCCTGCGTTGGTGTTCAACACCATCCCTGCCGAAGCATCGGAATTCAACGGAAATTATTATTTGGTGGTAGTCGATAGCACTTCCGACGATTGGGAGAAGCTGGAGGCGTACTGCGAATCCCTTGGAGGTCACTTGGTTACGATTACAAGCGAAGAGGAAAATGATTTTGTAACATCTTTAATCACAGCCTATTCCGGTGGATATTTTTGGATCGGTTTTACCGATAAGGACAGTGAAGGCAATTGGGTTTGGGTAACCGGTGAGACCGTTACATATACGAACTGGGGTACGGGAGAACCCGACAATAAAGGTAATCAGGATTATGGAGCAATTGCAAACACAAAATTCAGCGGAAGTACATGGAGCGGAATCTGCGGTCAATGGGACGATCTGAGTAATGGGGGAAATGTTTATTGGTATATCTGCGAGTGGGAAGGCAGCTTGAATACATTGGCAATTGACGAGGAGAACAAGCAGATTACAATTCCCACCGAAACAAGCGCGGAGGACTTTGCCGCAATGATTGAAAGCGGAAACGCCAAGGTTGTGGATGCGGACGGCGAGGAGCTTGCGGAGGACGCTCTTATCGGCACGGGCTCTGTGGTTCAGGCGCTTGACAACGACGGCAACATTATATCCGAATATGAGGTTATCGTACCGGCGGACTTAAACGGCGACGGCAAGGTTACGGCGGTGGATGCCAGAATGGCGCTCAGAATTGCGGCTCAGCTCGATACCGGCACGGAGGAGCAGCTTTCGGCGGCGGATATGGACGGCAGCGGAAAAATTACGGCGGCGGACGCAAGGAAAATTTTGAGAAAAGCCGCAAATCTTGAGTGACAGCTAAAAACGGAAAATTTACGAAAAACACGGTCCCCTGTTTCGGCAGGGGGCTTTGTGTTTGTTGGGGCTTGAAAATAAATCGCCTGTGTGATACAATAATAATGAAAAGGAAATTTTTCAAAAGCAAAAAGGTGGTATATTTATGAATAAGGCTAAGGCTGCTTTTGCGGGAGCGGTGGTTGTTGCCGTGGCGGGTGCCTCCGCAGTCCTATGGGCTTTAAATGAACACGGGCTTATCGGCAGCGAGGACTCCACCGTCAATAATTCCTATGCAGAGGTGCAGGAGGAAGACGGAGTAGATTATTATAACAATTCGGACAGCGGCGGAAACGGCTCAAATTACGGCGATACGAATGATGATAACGACGCAGCCGATGAAAATGAAGCAAATGACGGCGGTAACGGCGATGAGGAGCAGAATAACGGCGGGAACGGGGATAACGGAGATATTCAATCCGATGCCGCTTACGAGGATATAAATACATTTTTAAGCGCATTTTCCCTTGTGTATTTTGCCGAGTCAGACGAGGGCTACAGCTCATCGAATTACAGCACCTATGAGCTTATCCGCTTTGCTTATTCCCATATTAAAAGGACGTCTCCCCAAAGCCTTGTCACAAAGGAGAGCGGAGATGCTTACGGAATGTACAGCGGCGTTTCCTATGACGAAGTAAACAGCGTTCTTGCCGATTATTTGGGAAAAACCGTTCAAAAGGAAAGCGTATATACCGAAAAATCCGCAGCATTTTTTGAGTACGAGGACGGTTATTTTTACACTCCCGCCGCCGACGGGCTGGGATTTTCCGACATAATCGTTGCGGACAGCGTCAGCGATAACGGAGATACCTTAAGCGTTGCTTTTACGGTTTACTCTTCGGGAGCAGCTTGTGATATGACATCTCAAGAGGCAAAGGACGCAGGTGTAAAATATGGTTCGGGAACTGCCGTTTTGGAGTATGAAGATGATAATTTTGTCTTGACATCGTATAAAATTAACATTGACAGTTAATAACCGCATAGGCAAATACTGTAAAAAATTATATCGTTATAGCGTCAACATAAAATCATTTTATGCAGAAATACCCTCTTTTTGTTTATTTTAACGGAAAAAAAATAAGAGAAAGGGCTTGATTTTTAATAATCGATGTGTTATTATAACGATGTTCTTGTATATTTGGTTGTAAACAAGAAAGAAAAGTATCTCACATGAGGATGCTTAAAAATTCAAGGAGGAATTTTATCATGAGTAAAAATCTGAAAACGCTTATCTGCTGTCTTCTCGCTCTTGTATTTGTTGCAGGTACTGTAGTAGCAGTTTTTGCTGACACCGCAAGCACTTCTGCAAGCGAGGAAGCTTCTTCTGAGGTTGAATCTGCAACTGACGTTGAAGATGTAACTGATGTTGAGGCTGATGAAACCACAACAGCAGCTGAAGACGAGTCCACACCTGTTGAGGCTGACGAGTCCACAA
This sequence comes from Clostridiales bacterium, assembly GCA_021200555.1. GTDB lineage: Bacteria > Bacillota > Clostridia > Oscillospirales > Acutalibacteraceae > UBA1081. Next base: position 2,509 of record JAJQGK010000093.1, read on the forward strand.
CAGCAGCTGAAGACGAGTCCGCAACAGAGGCTGACGAGTCCACAACAGCAGCTGAAGCAGACGAGTCCACAACAGCAGCAGCTGACGACGATGAGTCCACAACAGCAGCTGAAGACGAGTCCGCAACAGAGGCTCCTGTTACTTACATGCTCGGCGATCTTAACGGCGACGGCAAAATCACCGCTGCAGACGCAAGATTAGCTCTTCGTGCAGCTGCAAAGCTTGATGTTCTTACTGCTGAGCAGCTCGTAGCCGCTGACGTTATAACAGACGGCAAGGTTACTCCTGCAGATGCAAGACTTATCCTCAGAGTTGCTGCAAAGCTTGAAGATGAATCAGCATTTGGCGCACCTGTTGAGCCTGATTCAGAGACAGGTGTTGACATAGCTTAATTTAGCTTAGCTAACAAAAAAAAGATTTTTACGGAGTAGGGAAACCTACTCCGCTTTTTCTTGCTTATCTTCCGGTTTGTTGAATATATAAATATCGGTTCAGTTTTCGTTTTGTCGGAGTTATATTACCGGATGTTTAATTTGCCGTAAGGAAAATCTTTACGCTCTCTCCGGTTTTTTCCGCCATTCTTGAAACATTTAATCCGGCGTTCATCAAAAGCCCGCCCGAATAAACCTCTCCGGAAGCTTCGTCTGTGTAAAATTTATCAGGGTCCAGCCCCTTAAGCTTTAAAATATGAAGAAGGCCTATATCCTCACGCATAGTGACAATCGTCACAAGAGCTTGATTTTTATCGGGAGAAACAAAGGACCATGCGCACTTATAGGCGTTTTCCTCCGGACAAATAAGCCTGTATAAATCGCCGTAATGTATCAGGTCGTAATATTTGTGATATTCCTTAACCTGTTCCTTTACAAGTGTTTTTTCGTCCTCGGTCAGCTTGTTGGGGTCAAGCTCATAGCCGAATGTTCCCCAAAGCGCCACATTGCCCTTTGTCTCGTATCCCGTTCTTCTGCTTGCGGACACATGGGCTCCCATGGTTGACGCAGGATAGCAAAGGGAAGTGCCGAATTGGATTGTCAGACGCTCTATCGGATCAGTGTTGTCGCTTGCCCAAATTTGAGGGGAGTAACAGAGCATTGCCGGGTCAAAGCGTCCGCCGCCTCCGGAACAGTTTTCAACAAGAATATCGGGAAATGTGCTTGTAAGCCTGTTCATAAGGTCGTATGTTCCCATAATAAATCTGTGGAAAAATTCCTTTTGACGGCTTGGCGGAAGAACAGCCGAGCCCGCTTCGGAGATGTTGCGGTTGAAATCCCACTTTACATATTCAATGTTGTAATTTGAAAGTATGTGGTACATCTGAGCCCAAATGTTTTCCCTGACGTCCTCTCTTGAAACGTCCAGCACATATTGATGTCTTGAAATTGATTTGTCGCGGTTGGGAACATGGACGCACCAGTCGGGATGAGCTCTGTACAGCTCCGAGTCGGGTGAAATCATCTCAGGCTCGAACCAAATGCCGAATTTAAGCCCTAAATCGTTGACTCTTTTAATTAAGGCGCCCAATCCGCCGGGGAGCTTTTCCTCGTTTACGTACCAATCTCCCAGTGAGCTTGTGTCGTCATTCCGCTTGCCGAACCAGCCGTCGTCCATAACGAGCATATCCATTCCAAGCTCCTTTGCTCTTTCCGCAAAGGAAACAAGCTTGTCTGCGTCAAAATCAAAGCTTGTCGCCTCCCAATTGTTGATAAGAAGGGGACGCTTTTCGCTTTTGTATCTGCCCCGTATAAGGTTGTTGAGGTAAAGCCTGTGGAAAATTCGGCTCATTTCTCCCAAGCCCTTATCGGTATAAACCAAAACAGCTTCGGGCGTTTGGAAGCTCTCCTCCGGCTCTAAATGCCAAAGAAAATCCGTGGGATTTATGCCCGCAATCAGCCTTGTTGTGCCGGAATAATCACACTCTGCGCATATTTCAAAATTTCCGCTGTAAACGAGATTTACTCCGTAAACGCCGCCCTTGTCCTCATCCGCATTTTTCTCTGTGAGAGCCGCAAAGGGATTTTCGCTGTGGCCGGAAACACCTCTTTTGCTGAAAATTCCCTGTACGCCCCTGCCTAAGGGTCTTTTTTCAACGCATCTTTCCTTCGCATGTCTGCCGTAAAGAGTTATCATATCAAAATCAGCTGACGGAAGGTCTACGCACGCACTGAACACACGCTCGATATCAACCGGATTTTTGCCTTTGTTGGTTACCTTAACGCTTCTTGCGATAGCTCCGTTTTTTGTAAAGGCGGTGTATATTAAAACCGCTTCCACTCCCGTAACCTTGTCAACGGTTGTAATTTCAAGAGTGTCCGCCTCGTCCGCTGCTGCGTATGTGCAGGGCATTGCGCCTAAATCGGGCTTTCCCTTGTAAATTTTATGGCTGACATAGCGTAAATCCGTAACCGAATTTCCGTCTGAATTTCTCACCGAAAAAGCCGATACGCCGAAATCGCCGCTGCCGTTGCAGGAGTATTCCATAGGCGCAACATCCGTGGAAAAGTCTTCGTTGTCAAAATTCGGATTTGACGGACTGAATGAGGCGCTTTTGGATCTTTTTGCCCGCTGCCAAAGGTTTGTATCGGGAATTTTTGCTCCGTAATAAAGGTTCAGCAGGTAATTTTCCCGATAAATCCCTATAATATATGAGCTTTGCCGGGTGTCGATTTTGAAAATTCTTTGTTTTTCATCAAAAGCTATCATTTTATAGCCCTCCAAATATATATTTTTAATTAAAAGCTTGATATTCTTTGTAATTAATGGTACAATGTTGTGTATTTGAAAATAAGGAGAACGCTGCCATGAAAAAAATCTTAAAGCATTTATCCCTGTTAATTGTTATTGTTTTGTCGCTTACGCTTCTTTCCGCCTGCGGAGACGGAGAGTCGGACAGTGATGAAAATTCCGGAGAGACAACTTCTCAAAGCGCCTCTCAAACAACTGCCGCTCAGGCTGAGGACGATACGAGCGTAATCAATACCGTTATGTCTCCCAAGAGAATGTCCGCATCAATTCCCGCAGAGGAATATCTTACCGTATTTTCGGATTACGATTTTAGCTCCTACAGCGAAAGCGCCAACGACAATGATGAAAGATACCTTGTTTCCGAGGACGGAAATTACTCCGCCACATATCTTGAAAATGACGGCGGAACGGTTTACGCCTATAAATTTTCCGATATACAAAATGCCGTGCATTATTACTATTATGCCGACAGCGGCGAGCTATACTGTATAAGCACAGAGGATTATTTCGGAAATACATACTACTATCTTGACAGTGACGGACAGCTTATAGGCATTCAGTCAACCACATACAACGACACTCTTACACGAGTTGAAACGGTGTATGACAGCAGCGGAAAAAGAGTTGCCGCCGTTTATACAGACGAAAGCGATATATATTTCCTTAACGGATCCCTGAGCCAGATAACGGGAGACGAGTACAACAGCCTTGTTGACGGCTACGTTATAGCAATGGGATAATCATAAAGGTAATTACCGCTTACTTAATTGAGCTATAATCTGCTCAATGCTTTCCTCAATTGACTTGTTTGTGCAGTCAATTGTAATATCCGCATATTTTTCATACAGAGGCAAACGCTCTTTATAGGTATCGCTTAAACTGTTACCGCTTTTGAGAACGATGCCTCTTGTTTTTATGTCCGTTATTCTTTTTTCTATTTCAGAGTAATCCACATGAAGGTAAACTATCAGCGACTTATTTTTAAAGGCTTTCATTGCCCTTTCCGAATAAACTGCGCTTCCTCCCGTGGCTATGATTGTATTTTCGATGCCGTCCGTATCAAGGGAAAGCAGAACACGTTCCTCGATTTTAAGAAAATTATCTATCCCTTCGCCGTTGATAATATCCTGCAAAAGCCTTTGCTCTCTTTGCTGGATCAAAAGATCGGTGTCCGTGAAGCTCATACCTAATGCCTTTGCAAGCAAAACGCCCAAGGTGCTTTTTCCCGCTCCGGGCATTCCTATTAAAATAATGTTTCTTTTTCCAAAATTCATAAGCTTAAAGTCCTTTTACGGAAAATTCCGAAAGGGAAATATCCCCGTCGGTTATCGTTACCTTTGCCGTTATCGTCATTGCAAGGGAAATGCTGCCGTAGTCGTTTCCATCGTCTCCGCTTGAAATAACGGGAACAATATTGACGTAAAGGCTGCCGTCATCCTCGAAAAATTCAAGATTTTGACTGTATGAAACTGATTTGAAAACAAATTTTGAAAAGCTTTCGCTTAAATCAAAAATGAAATTTTTATCACCGAAAGTAAAGGTAATATCCTCCGACTCCACGGAATAATCTATTACCTCTTCCGTTTCGCCGTCAATGGCGGAGAGGTCAAGAGATACGGGATTTTCGGGGTCTTCCGTATCTATAAGGTAAAGCTCCGACATATCCTCACCGCCGTCATCGGTGTAACAGAGGTAAACAACAGCGGACAAGGTATCGTCTTCGCTGAAATTTCCGGCAAAAACGCATGGTGAAATACCGGAGCTGTTTTCGTATTTCCAATCGTAATAATAGCCGCTGCCGTCAATGTAAAGAACCATTCCCGATGGCTTAATGCCGTAGAGATAAATATTTTCGTCCTCAGCCGCCGATAACAGCGGAAAACGATCTTCCTGAGAGACGCCTTCCGTTTCGGACGCAGGAATATCCGAAGCGGTTTCATATTCAACCGTAGGACTTGCGGAACAGCCGTAAAGGGCAAAAGCAATTAAAATCAAAGCTGCAAGACCGAATATTTTTGCATTTGAATGTTTGCTCATAATGAAAACCTCCCACGGAAATTATATCAAGATTTTTTATACTTTGCAATAGGAACCCATGCCGAAATCCGAAAATCAAAAGAAATCGCAGACGCATTTTTCAACACGCCTGCTTTTGTTATGACGGAAAGATTATTTCATGCCGTTTTCATACGCCTGAATCATTTTCTTGACCATCTGACCGCCTACGGAACCTGCCTGCTTGGAGGTGAGATCGCCGTTGTAGCCCTGCTTAAGGTTTACGCCGACCTCAGACGCAGCTTCCATCTTGAACTTGTCAAGAGCGTCACGGGCTTCAGGTACAAGACTTGATTTGTTGCTTCCTGCCATATTTGTCCACTCCTTTCGGGGGATGTTTGCGTTTGCAATACTATTTTGAACATTGTGAATACAATTATAAATGAGAATTTTTTCAATAACAATTTGATGTTGCAAAGCTTTTACTCGGAAAATTTTTTAGGTTCGAGCATTTTTATTTTAAAAATTTCAATAGAACTGCGTAATATTCAACAAACGAGTTGACAACCGTAAAAAACCATTATATAATTAGCATATAAAACGATTTAAAAAGGTAGTGATTGACATGGCAATTATCAAATGTCCGGAATGCGGCAATCAGGTTTCAAGTATGGCAAAAGCATGTCCGCAATGCGGATGTCCTATCGATACGAATGTATATTGTCCGAAATGCGGCAGCAGTGATACTTCTGTCATCAGTGGTGTAAGCAAAGCCGCTTCTGTTGCTATGTGGGGAGTGTTTGCTATGAACAAGGTGAAAAGCAGCTATAAATGCAATTCATGCGGACACAAATTTTAATCAGTGGTTGTTAAAATTAAAAAGTGCGGAATAATGGGGTTTTTGCCCCGTTATTTTTTTTTGATGATTTTTAAACAGTTATAAATTAAACCGTTGCTCCAAGCATGCATGATTATTGTTTGATAACTGTTCTGCCGAATTGTGTTCGAGTTGTGTTGCAGTCCGTTGAAGGCGGTATTTACTTAAAATCAAAAATTGTGAAAAATATCAACCGATGCAGTTAGTTTAGGCTTACTGACAGTGCATAGTAACGAAATTTGCGGAAAGCTGAATTTTTTCGCAAAATCCATTGACAAAAATCAGAAAATGAGCTATTATAATAAATGGTTAGCGAGGGCTAACCTACAGATGTAAAAAGCAGTAGATTGTTCTTGTCTTGATAAAGCTTTTGACGGCTGTTATTGCGTATTGGGGAGGAAGAAGTATGATGCCGTTGACACTTGCAACTGTAGATGAGGAAAATATCATAAAAAAGGTCGGAGGGAAGCCCGATGTTAAAAAGCATTTGGAGGAGCTGGGCTTTGTCGCCGGCGGAAAAGTTAAGGTTATTACCGAGATCGGCGGGAATATTATTGTAAACGTTAAAGAGACACGAGTTGCCATAAGCAAGGAAATGGCTCAGAAAATTATGATATAAATTCTATTTTTACGGCAGAGGTCATAATTTTTAAGTAAGCACTGATTAATATGTCAGCAAAGGAGGACACAATATATGAAGACACTCAGACAGGCAAAGGTCGGCGATAACGTAAAGGTCGTCAAGCTTCACGGCGAGGGAGCCGTTAAACGCCGCATTATGGACATGGGTATTACAAAAGGCGTTGAAATCCATATCCAAAAGGTTGCTCCCTTGGGAGATCCTGTTGAAGTTACCGTCCGCGGATATGAGCTTTCATTGAGAAAAGCCGATGCGGACATGATAGAAGTGGAATAACATGTCGCTTCTGTTTTTTTACATAAGAGGTTAGCATATGCTTACTGTCCTCTTGAGAAAGGAATGATTTTATGGATTTGAAAATTGCCCTTGCGGGAAACCCGAACAGCGGTAAAACCACACTGTTTAACGCTCTTACGGGTTCCAATCAGTTCGTGGGAAACTGGCCCGGCGTAACTGTTGAAAAAAAGGAAGGCAAGCTGAAAAAGCATGACGGCGTTGTCATTACCGACTTGCCCGGAATTTACTCACTTTCGCCCTACACCCTTGAGGAGGTTGTGGCGAGAAATTACCTTATTCAGGAACGTCCCGATGCAATACTTAACATCGTTGACGGCACAAACCTTGAAAGAAACCTTTATTTGACCACTCAGCTTACGGAGCTTGGCATTCCCGTTGTTATTGCAATTAACATGATGGACGTTGTAAAGAAGAACGGTGATAAGATTAACGTTGCCGAGCTGTCAAGGGAGCTGGGCTGTGAAATAGTTGAAATATCCGCTCTTAAAGGCACGGGAATTACAGAGGCTGCCGAGGCTGCAATAAAAGCGGCTCAAAGCACAAAGACCATTCCCATGCATACGTTTTCGGGAGCGGTTGAGCATGCGCTGGCTCACATTGAAGAGGCTGCGGTTCACGATATGCCTCAGGAGCAGCAGCGTTGGTACGCCATAAAGATTTTTGAGCGTGACGAAAAGGTTCTTGAACAGTTAAAGCTTGATAAGGCTACCCTTGATCACATTGAAGAGGATATAGCGGCTGCCGAAGAGGAGCTTGACGACGACGCCGAAAGCATTATCACAAACGAAAGATATGTTTACATAGCGTCAATTATGAAGGGCTGCTACAAAAAGAAATCAGCGGGCTCTCTTACCGTCTCCGATAAAATCGATAAGGTCGTAACAAACCGTTTTGCGGCGCTTCCGATTTTTGCGGTAATAATGTTTCTTGTTTACTTTATTTCCGTTTCAACGGTAGGCACGGCGGCTACGGATTGGGCGAATGACGGAGTGTTCGGCGACGGCTGGCATTTGCTCGGAATAGGCTCCTCCGCTTATGACGATGCAATAACCGAATATACGGCTGAAAATCTTTGGACAGATGAATTTACGGCAGTTGTAGACGCTGCGGTTGAAGCTGAGGTTATCGGCGCAGAGGATATTCAGGCGGCAATCGAAGACGAGGATTACGGCGCCTTTGATGAAGCATACGGCTCATATGCGGACTCTCTTGCGGAAGAGGGCTATGATATTTCCGAAATGTATGAGGCTGTTTTGGGCGAAGATGTCGAGGGTATTCCCGATCCTTCCGAGTACGGCGTTTGGGTTCCCGGTTTCCCTGCTCTCTTTGAAAGTCTTTTTGAGAAAATTAATTGTGCGGAATGGCTCCAGAGCCTTGTTATTGACGGTATTGTAGGCGGTGTCGGCGCAGTTTTGGGCTTTGTACCCCAAATGCTCGTGCTGTTCCTTCTCCTTGCATTCCTTGAATCCTGCGGTTATATGGCTCGTATAGCGTTTGTGCTTGACAGGGTTTTCCGCAAATTCGGCCTTTCCGGCAAATCCTTTATCCCCATGCTTATCGGCACGGGCTGCGGTGTTCCCGGAATTATGGCGTCAAGAACCATTGAAAACGAACGGGATCGGCGAATGACGATTATGACTACCACGTTTATTCCCTGCGGCGCAAAACTTCCCATTATAGCTCTTATTGCTTCTGCGCTGTTCGGCGGCGCATGGTGGGTTGCTCCGTCGGCTTACTTTGTGGGAATTGCTGCAATTATCATTTCGGGCATTATGCTTAAAAAGACAAAGATGTTTTCCGGAGATCCCGCACCCTTCGTTATGGAGCTTCCCGCATACCACCTTCCCACGATTTCCAATCTTCTCCGCTCCATGTGGGAGAGAGCGTCATCCTTTATTAAAAAAGCAGGTACGATAATTCTTCTTTCATCCATAGTAATCTGGGCAGGCTCCATGTTCGGAGTCGTGGACGGCAGCTTTACGTTCAGCACAGATATGGAGCTTGAAGACAGCATTTTAGGCATTATCGGCAACGCAGTCTGCTGGATTTTCGCTCCTTTGGGCTTCGGCAATATCAGAGCAACAATTGCAACCATTATGGGACTTGTTGCAAAGGAAGAGGTCGTAGGCGTGTTCGGCGTGCTGGACTTTGAAAATATGACAAAGCTCGCAGCGTATTCATTCCTCGTATTTAACCTTCTTTGCGCACCCTGCTTCGCCGCTATCGGCGCAATCAGGCGTGAAATGAACAGCGCAAAGTGGACATGGTTCGCAATCGGCTATCAGTGCTTGTTCGCTTACGCAATTTCGCTTATGATTTATCAGATAGGCTCCGTATTTACGGGCAACATCAACGTGATAGGTCTTATAGCCGCAATAATAGTTTTGGGCGTAATGCTGTTTATGCTGTTCAGACCCTATAAGGAGTCCACAAAACTTACCGCAAACGTGAATGTTTCCGGCAAGAAAAGCAAAAAATAAATTTTAAATCACACATCCGAAGTTTGCCGAAAGGAGATGTTTTTATGGCAATTTGGCTTTCCGAAAATATAGGAACCGTTGTTGTCTGCTTGATAGTCGCCGTTATTGTTGCGGCAATTGCAATCTACATGATTAAAGGCAAAAGAAAAAGCAAAAACGGAACATCCTGCGGCGGCGGGTGTTCGGGCTGCCCTATGAACGGCAGCTGTCACGGCAGAAAATCATAAGGAGTTCAGTCTCCGCAAAATAACAAAATTCGCTCTGTCGCCGGACAGGGCGGATTTTTTCGGAAATAAAAATATAAACCCGCAAAACTGTGGCTTTTGCAACAGATAAAAAGAAGAAATTAGGGTATTATATGTTTAGAACAGTAATTATCATATTAAAAGGAGGATAAAAATGGCGTTGACAAATATTACAGCCGATAATTTTGAAAAAGAGGTTTTGCAGTCCGAAAAAAAGGTTCTGCTTGATTTTTGGGCGTCATGGTGCGGACCGTGTATGATGGTGTCGCCCATAGTGGATGAAATCGCCGAAGAGCGAAGCGATGTAAAGGTGGGCAAGGTAAACGTGGATGAGGAGTCTGCCCTTGCGGAAAAATTCGGAATTACGGCAATCCCGACTCTTGTCGTTATCGAAAACGGCAAAACGGTTAATCAATCCGTGGGAGCTTTGCCCAAGGATGAAATTCTTAACATGATTTAAAATCGATAATAATCGGGGCTTGTTGCCTCGATTTTTTTCGGTAATATGCCGTTTCGTGAAATTGCCCGCAGCGGTGTAAATGCAATTCGTAAAAAATCCTCCGTCCGTGAAGGCGAAGGATATATTGTTGCAATTTTTGAAAATTACAGATTGTACATATTTTTTAATATTCTTTTTCCCGCAGCCGTTCTGAAAACCTTATAGCTGCCGAACATAATGCTCTCCTTTGACATATTGTCCTCAAGGGCGTTTACGATAAAATCCGCTTCCGCAAGTATCCTCAGCTCCTTTTTCGGATCTGCGCCGTAGGAATGGTGATGAGCCACAAGAAATTTTACGCTTTCGATAATATCGTCGTCATAGCCTACCTCACGCATAAGAATTTCAGCCTGAGCGGGACCTTCCCGTTCCTGAATTGCTCCGTCGGATCTGCCGTATTTTTCCTCGCCGATTTTTATGCCCGTATCATGGACTATTGCGGCGGTTCTGAGAACAAGCATTTCCCGCTCTCCGAGACGCTCCTCCTCGCCGATAAGCGTTGCGAAGGTGTAAACTTTGATGAAGTGCTGTATTCTTTTCGGATCCCCCTTAAAATATTTCATCGTTTTGTCAATAAGCATACTGTCCTTGTTCATTTGCACGTCTCCCTGCCTCGTAATTCATTCACTAAAACAATTATCTGCTTAAAATTTTAGCACAAGTTTTGAGGATATGCAATATTTTTTTAAGTATGGAGATTGACAACAAAAAGGGCGTGCGGTAATTTCGCACGTCCTTCTTATCGTATATATCATCGGGCGTTTGGCAGCCCTTTCGCCTTGTGTGATTTATATATAATTACGGAGTGGGAGCTTCCGAGGCGTTATTTTGTTCCTCGGTAATTTTATCAAATGAAAATTCTCCGTCCGTCACATTGCAGATATATTTTTCTCCGGCTTTGATTTTGCCCTCAAGCATAAGCTCCGACAGTCTGTCTTCGATATGCGTTCTGACTGCACGCTTTAAGGGTCTTGCGCCGTAAACCTCGTCAAATCCCACGTCTGCGATTTTATCCGCAGCTTCCTTTGAAAATTCTATCTCTATATCCATTTCTTTGACTCTCTTTGCAACGTCGTTTAACAGGTTGCCGGCAATTTCGGTGATGTTCTCCTTTGAGAGCCTTGAGAAAACTATAATATCGTCTATACGGTTGATAAATTCCGGTCGGAAGGTGTTTTTCAGCTCGCCCATAACAGCTTCTCTTATTTGCTCGAAGGACATTGAGCTGCCGCCGGAGGTAAAGCCCAAAGCGGATTGCTTTTCCGTAATAAGCTTTGCGCCCACATTTGAGGTCATAATTATGATGGCGTTTTTAAAGCTTACCTTTCTGCCTTGGGAGTCGGTGAGAATGCCGTCGTCAAGAATTTGGAGCATCATATTGAAAACATCGGGATGAGCTTTTTCAATCTCGTCAAAAAGCACAACTGAATAGGGCTTTCTGCGTATTTTCTCCGTCAGCTGTCCGCCCTCGTCATAGCCCACATATCCGGGAGGGGAGCCTACAAGACGGGAAACGGTGTGCTTTTCCATATATTCCGACATATCAAGTCTGATAATGGCGTTTTCATCTCCGAACATTGCCTGGGCAAGAGCTTTGCAAAGCTCTGTTTTGCCTACGCCCGTAGGACCCAGAAAAATAAATGAACCGATGGGTCTTTTCGGGTCTTTTAAGCAAACTCGGCTTCTGCGGATTGCCTTTGAAACAGCGTTTACTGCTTCATCCTGACCGATAATCCTCTCGTGCAACTCCTTTTCAAGGTTAAGCAGTCTTTGACTTTCCTCAACGGTCAGCTGCGATACGGGAATGCCCGTCCAACTTGAGACGATTTCCGCAATTTCGTTTGTTCCCACCTCGCCGGAAATGTGACTTGACTGCTCCTCCCATTGGGATTTCAGCTCCGTCAGCTTTTTCTGTGTTTCCTTTTCCTCGTCACGAAGCTTGGCGGCGCGCTCAAATTCCTGGGAATTTACAGCCGACGCTTTTTCCTCGGACAGCTCCTTTATCTTATCCTCAAGCTCCTTTACGCTTTCGGGAGGCGTATATGCTTTAAGGCGAACTCTTGAGGCTGCTTCATCTATAAGATCGATTGCTTTGTCGGGCAAAAATCTGTCGCCTATATATCTTGCGGACAGCGTTACTGCGGCGTGAATTGCATCGTCTGTGATTTTCACCTTGTGGTGCGCCTCGTATTTGTCTCTTAAGCCTTTGAGTATTTCAACCGCTTCAGCCTCCGTGGGTTCTCCGACGGTTACAGGCTGGAAACGCCTTTCAAGTGCGGCGTCCTTTTCTATATTTTTTCTGTATTCCTCAATGGTTGTGGCGCCGATAACCTGTAAATCTCCTCTTGCAAGGGAGGGCTTTAAAATGTTTGCCGCATCGGTTGCGCCTTCGGCGGAGCCTGCTCCCACAATGGTATGGATTTCATCTATGAAAAGTATTACGTTGCCGGATTTTGTAACCTCGTCAATACAGCCTTTTATCCTGTCCTCAAAATCTCCTCTGTATTTTGTTCCCGCAACCATTCCCGTTAAATCAAGGGAGACGATCCTTTTGTTTTTAAGCAGCTCCGGAACTTCGTTTTTTGCGATTTTCAGCGCAAGTCCCTCTGCAATGGCTGTTTTTCCCACGCCGGGCTCGCCTATGAGACATGGGTTGTTCTTCGTCCGTCTCGATAAAATTTGAGTGACTCTTTCAATCTCCTGCTGTCTGCCTATAACGGGATCTATTTTTCCCTCTTTTGCCAGCTGCGTCAAATCTCTGCCGTACTTGTCAAGAGTGGCGGTATTTCCGTCCGTCCTGCTTCCGGCTGAGGATGCGGCGCTGCTTTCGCCTCCTGCAACGGCCTTGCTTACATCGTTAATTATATCCGTTGTGGATGATCCCGCCTTTGCTAAAAGCCTTGACGCACAGCTTTGAGGCTCTCGGACGATTGCCAGAAGTATATGCTCCGTTCCGACCAGCGACAGCCCCGCCGTTCTTGCGATAAGCATTGACGTTTCAACTATATTTTTACTTCTCGGAGTGAAGTCGTCGGGAGACAATTCCGTGGGCATTCCCACTCCGATGGTGCTTTTTATAAGTCCCTCGATTTTGTCATAGGTTATGTGCCTGCCGGTTAAAACGGATGCGGCAACGGATGAGGTGTCCTTCAGAATGCCCAGCAGCAAATGCTCGCTGCCTATATATGTGTGTCCCAAATCCTCGGCAGCGTTGACGGCGTTGTTCAGTGCAACGTTTGCCTTTTCATTGAAACCTGTAAATTTATACATAGTAATCGTCCTTTCTTATATTTTAATTAGAAATTTCACGGGTGATTATTTCTTCAGCGCCTGCTTTACCGCTTCCGCTCTTATCTCGTCACGCTTGTCGCTTGTGAGATCCTCTCCCTTAGAGCAGGAAAGGGTAGCCGCCTGCATTGTCTCCGTCAGCTCGTTAAGCTTTGCAATGTCTGCATCTATAATATTGTACATCGCTCCCAGTCTTACCCATGAGAACAGCTCAAGCATTTCATCCGTGCTTAAAAGCTTTGCGGAGCTTAAAATGCCGTAAGCTCTTGTAATCCTGTCAAGCACATTTACGTTTTTTACAAATTCCTCTCCCGCCGTTCGCTCCTGAGTCGCAATCTGCATGGTGATTGCCTTTAAGTTATCAAGAGCCGCTCTTTCGGAAATCCCAAGGGAAACCTGATTGCTGAGCTGGAAAATATCACCCTTTGCGGATGTTCCTTCGCCGTAGGTTCCTCTGAGCGTAAGTCCTAATTTTGAAATCGTTGAGGCGAGCTTTGATATCTGATTGCATTTTGTCAGCGCCGGGAGATGCATCATAACGGAGGCTCTCATCCCCGTTCCCAAATTCGTGGGGCATTGAGTAAGATAGCCAATTCTCTCGTCAAAGGCGTATTTCAGCTTTGAGTCAAGCAGATTGTCTATATCGTCCGCCAATTTAAACGCTCCCTCAAAATCAAGTCCGCTTTTAATAACCTGTATTCTTATGTGATCCTCTTCGCAAAGCATAATGCTTATTGATTCGTCGTCCGATAAAAGCAGCGCTCTGCCCTTTGCGGGAACGGCGAAATCCGGACTTATTAGATGTCTTTCCGCCAGCGCAACCGCCTGCTTCTCGGTGAGATCCTGCATTTCAATGTATTTGAGCTTTAAGCCCGAAACATCGCTGAAAGCGTCTCTTACTGCGTGGCAAACCTTTTCTCTGCCCTGAGCGTCAAGCCTGCACGGAAAAGGATAATCCTCAAGGTTCCTTGCAAATCTTATCCTTGTGCTGAGTACAACGTCGTTGTTGCTCTCTGTGTTTTCATACCACTTATTCATTGCTGCTCCTCCATTTCTCTTAATTCATCACGAATTTGAGCCGCTCTTTCAAAATTCTGCTCGTCAATCGCCTTGTTCAGCTCGGCTTTAAGCTCCGTAACCTTGTGCGCCTTTTTTACTTCCTCGCTTGCTCCTTGTGGGAACTTGCCCTGATGATCCGTTTTTCCGTGGATCCTTTGCAGTGAGGGCAGAAGCTTGTCATAAAAGGTCTTGTAGCAGTCGGCGCAGCCAACCATACCGCTTCTGGCTATATCCTCAAATGTGCTTCCGCATTTTTCGCACCGTATAACCTTGTTGCTCAGCTTGCTGACCGGAATATCCCCGAAAAATCCGCTGAAAATGTTTCCCAAATTCAGTCCGAAGCCCGAAAATACCGAATTGTAGCCCAGCGCCGCTGCGCATTGGGAGCAAAGATGAGTTTCGGCCGCTTCACCGTTTATTATTCTTTTTACATGAGTTGTGGCTTCATTTTTGCCGCAGTTTTGACATAACATGATTATCTCTCCTTTTCATTATTTATATTGATTGTTTAAGTGCATGATAAAAACATTTGCTTTAGTATTGACGCCCTGATTTTGGGTCTTAGCTCAGGCTCGGCGTTTTTGTAGCAGTTTTCGTTTATTGCCGCAAGCATAAGCTTTGCATTGTCGGAACTGAGCATTTCATTGTGGTTCAGATTTACGATTATAGCCCTTGCGGACTGCTCGTCAATGGACTCGCCTATGGAATTGACGATGTGCATAAAAACCTGATCCTTTGAAGTATAGCTGATTCTGCTGATTTTTATATAACCGCCGCCGCCTCTCTTGCTTTCAACGGTATACCCTCGTTCGGGAGTAAATCGGGAGGATATTACATAATTTATCTGACTGGGAACGCAGCCTAACTTTTCCGCCAGCTCGTTCCGCTGAATCTCCGCCCGCCCCGTTTCGTCCAGCATTTCAAGAAGCATATGGGCGATTTGATTGCTAAGGTTCATTTTGATCACCTCTTTGTAGAAGTTTGACTTTGACTTTCTTTGACTTTCTGACTAATATTATAATCCGTTCGTGAAAAATGTCAAAGGTCAAAAATGGTCAAAAAGAGACTTTGACTTTAATTTAGCTCTTAAAATCTTCCGAAATCTTAAATTTTCAATATTTTTTCTGCATTTTTCTCGATTTTGACTTTATCAAAAAAGTTTGACTTTTCGCCAAATCGTCAACGGTGAAGTATGCTAAAAGAGGAAAATTGAAAATTTATATAAATTTCCTGTTGCAACTTTCACCTTTATGGGTTATAATGGTTTTACCATTATCAATGAATAGGAGAACTAAACATGAAAAAGTTTTTAATGATGCTTATTTCCGCCCTGCTTGTGGTTTCATTGGCAATAGGCGTTTCAGCTGAAACAATTATTCTCGGCGATGTTGACGGCAACGGCAAGGTTACCGCTTCGGATGCAAGAACGGCTTTGAGAATTGCCGCAAAGCTTGACAGCGGTACGGACAAAGAGCTGGCGGCGGCTGATCTTGACGGAAACGGCAGCGTTTCCACATCTGAGGCAAGAACTATCCTCAGAATGGCGGCATTGCTTGAAGAGTCATTGGGTACAATCGAGTTTGGCGAGGAGTCAAGCGACGAACCTGCAACATCAGATCCTACAACAGAGGAGCCTGCGACAGTAGCTCCGACAACGGAAGAGCCTGCAACGGAGGAGCCGACAACGGAAGAGCCTGCAACGTCGGATCCCACTACCGAGGAACCGGCTACAGAGGAGCCCACTACGGAAGAGCCTGCAACGGATGAACCCGCTACCGAAGAGCCCACCACGGAATAACACACTACCGAAGAACAAACTACAGAAGAACCCACTACAGAAGATCCAACTACGGGAGAAGTTCCCGAGTGCGCAGTT
>JAJQGK010000141.1 GCA_021200555.1 Clostridiales bacterium
TCCGCCTTAATTTCACCGAAGCCGTCTATTTCTAGAATTTCGTGCTTTTCAGAGTTCATTATTGCGTCTATATCTTTGAATTTTCCGCACTGCAGCTTTGACGCTTTAAGTCCGATATGCCGTATTCCCAAGGCGTAGATGAATTTGTACAGGTCGTTTTCCTTTGATTTTTCAGCAGCATTAATAAGATTTTGGGCTGATTTTTCGCCCATTCCATCAATTGACGCAAGAGCGGATTTGTCAAGGGTGAAAATATCGGGAATGCCCTTTATAAGCCCTTTTTCCGTAAGAGTTTTTACAACCGCTTCGCCCATTCCCTCAATATCCATTGCATCTCTGGAGCAGAAATGGATAAGGTTTCTTATAATCTGCGCAGGACATTCGGGGTTTATGCATCTGATTGCAGCTTCTCCCTGTTCGCGGATTGTCTCGCTGCCGCAGGACGGACATATATTCGGAATGGTGTAGGGGACGGAGCTTTCCGAATGAGAAACAACCTTTACCACTTCCGGAATAATATCTCCCGCCTTGCTTAAAATCACCCTGTCTCCTAACCTGATATCCTTTTCTTTTATAAAATCCTCGTTGTGCAGCGTGGCTCTTGATACGGACGTGCCTGCAAGCATTACAGGCTCAAAAATTCCCGTGGGAGTGAGGACGCCCGTTCTGCCTACGTTTATTTCTATTTGTTTAAGAGTCGTCTCTTTTTCTTCGGGCGGATACTTAAAAGCGATTGCCCATTTGGGGAATTTTGCCGTGCTTCCTAACTTTTCTCTGTCCTCAAAGCTGTTTACCTTTATAACCGCTCCGTCAATATCGAATGTCAGGCTGTCTCTCATTTCGCCTATCCGCCTTATCTCATTTAAAGCGTCCTCGATTGTTTCCGCTTCGGTATAAAACGGCACAGTTTTAAAGCCCAGTTCTTTGAGGTAATCGAGGGACTGCTTGTGGGCTGTAATGCTTACGCCCTCCGCACGCTGAATGTTAAAGGTAAAAATATCAAGATGTCTGCCTGCCGTTATTTTCGGATTTTTTTGCCTTAAGCTGCCCGCCGCCGCATTTCTGGGATTTTTAAAGGGCTTTTCGCCTTCCGAATCCTGCTTTTCCACAAGCTCCTTAAATACCTGTCTTGGCATGTAAACCTCGCCTCTGACCTCGATTAAGGGCAAATTTTCACGCAATTTTAAGGGGATTGAACGGACGGTTTTAAGGTTTGCGCTGACATTTTCACCTGTGTCCCCGTCTCCTCTTGTCGAACCTATGGAAAAAATGCCGTCACGGTATTCCAGAGAAACGGACAGACCGTCAATTTTAGGCTCCACCACATATGAGGCGTTTGGGCATACGTCCCTGACACGCCTGTCAAAATCGTAAATTTCCCCTTCGGAAAAGGCGTCCTGAAGGCTTTCCATACGAACGGTATGGACTACGCTTTCAAATTGTCCGTCCGCCTCGCCTCCCACTCGGTGCGTGGGGGAGTCCGCCGTTACAAGAGAGGGGTATTCATTTTCAATATCCGACAGCTCCCGCATAAGGCTGTCGTACTCATAGTCCGATATTTCATTTGTATTTTCGACGTAATATTTGTGTATGTGGTAATTGAGAGTTTCACGCAGCTCTGAGGCTCTTTTTTCAGCCGATTTAAAATCCATTTTCTATCCCCGCTTTTTGTGTGTTTCAATAAGAAGTATGTCACAAGAAGTATATCACAATCCGGTGAAAATGTAAACAGAATTTGCCGGCCGAAAATTCTAAGGTAAGCACTGATTAAATCGAGTGCGACGGATGCTTAGAGGATTTTTTGCAAGACAAGGAACAAAGCGCAAGGAATACTGACGTATTTCGAGCATTTGTGACGATGTATTGCGGAAAATAATCAAGCAGGCGGCGTACTCAGCCGTCAGGCGTGATTTAATCAGTGGTTACTAAGTAAATATCCGATTTAAAAAATTTCCTCTTGACAATCGCAGAAACAAGTGTTATCATAGTACTAAATTGAATGTTAAACCTAAACCGTTGACGCGGAGATAACGGTGATTATGCTTCCACAGAGAGTTCGCATTGCTGAGAGTCGAATGAAACACAGATCATCAAATGGACCGCTGAGGGTGTAGTCAAATGTGCTTTTGCACAGAGTATTCTGCAACGTGCGGCATACGTCAGTTGCCGGGGATATGTCGGTATCCTGCTAAGTGTGCGGATTTTCCGCAAATTCAAGGTGGCACCGCGGATAGTTTATTCGTCCTTGACAGAGCTTTTGTTCTGTTGAGGTTTTTTTATTTTTAACTTTAGAAAGAGAAAGGAAGTGTGCATTTTGCAAGTATTGCCAAGCAAATCCGATGTAATAAAAACAGCCCGCACGGGTGAATATAAGGTTTTGCCCGTAAGCTGTGAAATGCTTTCGGATGTTTGTACGCCTATTGAGGCGATGAAAATTTTAAAAAATATTTCAGCTCACTGTTATATGCTCGAATCGGTGGAAAATAAGGAGAGCTGGGGCAGATATACGTTTTTGGGATATGATCCGAAGCTTGAGATTACCTGCATAAATTCAGAGATGAAGGTGGGCAGCTTAAGCTTTCACACGGATAATCCGTCGGATTACATCAGAAAAATTTTATCCGAATACAAAAGCCCCCGTTTTGACTACCTTCCGTCATTTACAGGCGGTCTTGTTGGGTATTTTTCATATGATTATTTAAGCTACAGCGAGCCGTCCGTCAAGATGGACGTTATCGATACGGAGGATTTCAAGGACGTTGACCTAATGCTGTTTGACAAGGTTATAGCTTTTGATAATTTCCGTCAAAAGATAATCTTAATCGTCAATATCCCATTGGCGGACGATGCGGAAGCCGAGTACAACAATGCGGTTATAAAGCTCAATCAAATGGCGGAGCTTCTTAAAAACGGAGAAAAGAAGGATGAGCCGGGCGGAAGATTGCTTGGCGAGGTTACTTCGCTTTTCAAAAAAGACGAGTATTGCGAAATGGTGGAAAAGGCAAAACGGTATATTAAAGAGGGCGATATTTTTCAAATTGTGCTTTCAAACCGTTTAAGCGCTCCGTTTGAGGGCAGTCTGCTTAACACCTACCGAATTTTAAGGACAATCAACCCGTCTCCGTATATGTTTTATTTCTCAGGAACCGACGTTGAGGTTGCCGGCGCGTCTCCCGAAACTCTTGTAAAGCTTGAAAACGGAATACTTCATACGTTTCCTCTTGCGGGAACAAGACCCAGAGGAAAAACGAAGGAGGAGGACGATGCTCTTGAAAGGGATTTGCTGTCCGACGAAAAAGAGCTTGCCGAGCATAATATGCTTGTGGATTTAGGGCGGAACGATTTGGGCAAAATCAGCAAATTCGGCTCTGTAAAGGTGGAAAAACTGCACA
The DNA here is from genome assembly GCA_021200555.1 of Clostridiales bacterium. Classification (GTDB taxonomy): domain Bacteria; phylum Bacillota; class Clostridia; order Oscillospirales; family Acutalibacteraceae; genus UBA1081. The sequence goes on from JAJQGK010000141.1 coordinate 3,393, forward strand.
GCATTGAGCGGTATTCTCATGTAATGCATATAGGCTCCACCGTTCGAGGAGAGATAAGACCGGAATGTGACGGCTTGGACGCTGTTGAAGCGGTGCTTCCCGCAGGTACGCTTTCAGGTGCTCCGAAAATACGCGCATGTCAGCTTATAGGAGAGCTGGAAAATAACAAAAGAGGTATTTACGGCGGCGCTGTGGGATATATCGACTTTACGGGAAATATGGACACATGTATTGCCATACGAATTGCCTACAGAAAAAACGGAAACGTCTTTGTCCGCAGCGGAGCGGGAATTGTGGCGGATTCCGACCCGGAAAAGGAATACCGTGAATGTATTAACAAGGCAAAAGCGGTGGTAAGCGCCCTTGAAATTGCCGGAGAGGAGAGCTTATGATTTTGCTTATAGACAGCTACGACAGCTTTTCATATAATCTTTATCAGCTTGTTGGGGAGATAAATCCCGATATCAAGGTTATAAGAAACGATGAAATGACCGTTTCTCAAATAAGGGATTTAAAGCCGTCCGGAATTATACTTTCGCCCGGGCCGGGAAGACCGGAAAACGCCGGAATAATTATTGACTGCGTAAAAGAGCTTGGAGCCGAAATTCCCATTTTGGGCGTGTGTCTGGGACATCAGGCGGTATGCGCCGCTTACGGAGGAGAGATTACATACGCCAAAAGACTTATGCACGGTAAGCAGTCGGAGGCCGAGCTTGATTTAAGCTGCCCTCTGTTTAAGGGCTGCTCCGAGCATACAAAGGTTGCTCGTTACCACTCCCTTGCTGCGTCAAGGGACAGTCTGCCGGAATGCCTGCAAATCACAGCCGAAACAAAAGACGGGGAAATTATGTCGGTTCGCCATAAGTCCTACCCTGTTTTCGGAGTCCAGTTCCATCCGGAATCAATTATGACGCCGGAGGGAAAAAGAATGCTTGAGAATTTTAATTCATTGCAGAGTTAAAGTAAAATAAAAAAAATACGGAGAGGAGATATTCCGATGATAAAAGAAGCTATTATCAAAATTGTAAACAAAGGCGATTTAACCTATGACGAGGCGTACACCGTAATGAAGGAAATTATGAGCGGTGAAACAACTCCCACTCAAAACGCCGCATTTCTTGCGTCTCTTTCCACAAAGAGCACAAAGGCGGAGACAATCGATGAGATTGCAGGCTGCGCCGCAGCTATGAGAGAGCTGGCGGTAAAGGTTCCTTCCGGAGATATGGAGCTTATGGAGATTGTGGGCACGGGCGGAGATAACTCTCATACCTTCAATATTTCCACAACCGCCGCTTTTGTTGCCGCAGCGGGAGGAATAAAGGTTGCAAAGCACGGAAACAGAGCTGCTTCGTCCAACAGCGGAGCCGCCGACTGTCTTGAGGCTTTGGGCGTTAATATTTATCAGGAGCCTGAAAAATGCGTGCAGCTGCTCAATGACGTGGGAATGTGCTTTTTCTTTGCACAGAAGTATCATACGTCAATGAAATATGTCGGAGCGATACGCAAGGAGCTTGGGTTCCGCACGGTTTTCAATATTTTGGGGCCTCTCACCAATCCGGGCAATCCGAAGCTTCAGCTTCAGGGCGTTTACGATGAATATCTTGTTGAGCCTCTTGCCAGAGTTTTAAGCAGCTTAGGCGTTGAAAGAGGTCTTGTGGTTTACGGTCAGGACAGACTTGACGAGATTTCCGCCGGTGCTCCTACGTCCGTTTGCGAGTTTGACAAGGGCGAATATAAAAAATATACCATTACTCCGGAAGAAATGGGACTTGAAAGATGCAATAAATCGGATCTCGTTGGGGGAACGCCTCAGGAAAATGCGGACATTACAAGATCTATCTTAAACGGTGAAAAGGGAGCAAGACGCAATGCTGTTCTGCTTAATGCGGGAGCGGCTCTTTACATCGGCAGAAAATCCGAGTCCATTGCTCAGGGTGTAGCTCTTGCAGCGGATCTTATCGACTCCGGCAAAGCCCTTGCCGTTCTTGATAAGCTTGTTGAGAGCAGCAACAGCTGAGAGGTTTTCCATGACGATTTTAGATAATCTTGCGGAGTACGCCGTTTACAGAACGGAGGAAGCGAAAAAGCAAATCCCTCTGTTTGAAATGAGAAAACAGGCGGAAGGTATGCCGAAAAAAAGCTTTGAATTTGAAAAGGCGCTGAAAAAAAACGGTATGGCTTTTATTTGCGAGTGCAAAAAAGCCTCCCCGTCAAAGGGAGTAATTGCCGAAAGCTTTCCGTATCTGCAAATTGCAAAGGATTATGAAGCTGCCGGAGCGGACTGCATTTCCGTGCTTACCGAGCCTAAGTGGTTTTTGGGAAAAAACGAGTACTTAAAGGAAATTGCGGAGACCGTTTCAATTCCCTGCCTGCGTAAGGATTTCACTGTTGACGAGTATATGATTTACGAAGCAAGATGCTTGGGCGCATCGGCAGTACTCCTTATTTGCTCAATACTTCCCGAGGAAAAAATCAGGGAATATATCGAAATTTGCGATTGTCTCGGCATATCCGCCGTTACGGAAGCCCACGATGAGAGCGAAATAATTTCCGCTCAAAGAGCCGGAGCAAGAATTATCGGCGTAAACAACAGAAATCTAAAGGATTTTTCCGTAGACGTTGAAAACAGCCGAAAGCTCAGAAGTCTTGTTTCAGACGGTACCGTTTTCATATCCGAAAGCGGAGTAAAAAGTCGTGAGGACATTGAAAAATTGCTTGAAGTCGGAGCGGATGCCGTCCTAATAGGCGAAACCCTTATGCGTGCGGAGAATAAAAAAGCGAAGTTGGACGAGCTGAAGGGATTGACATGACAAAAATAAAATTCTGCGGATTGACAAGGGCTTGCGATATCGAATACGCCAACGCTCTTTTGCCCGACTATGCAGGCTTTGTGTTTTTCCCGAAGAGCAAAAGATACGTCAATCCCGATAGTGCGGCAGATTTACGCAAGCACTTGGACAGCCGAATTACTCCCGTGGGCGTGTTTGTAAATGAAAAGCCCGAAAACATAGCGTATTTGATAAATTCGGGCGTAATAGATATTGCCCAGCTCCACGGCGATGAGGATGAGGATTACATAAAAAAATTAAGAACGCTTACGGAAAAGCCGATTATTCAAGCGTTCAGAATATCGGATAAATCGGATGTGGAGAGAGCCGAAAGCAGCTCCGCCGATATGGTTCTCCTTGACTCCCAAAAGGGCGGAAGCGGGGAGTGCTTTGACTGGAGCTTGTTAAAGGACTGCGGGAGAGACTATTTCCTTGCGGGAGGACTTAACTGCTCAAATGCGGAACGAGCCGTAAGAGAGCTTAATCCCTTTGCTGTTGACGTCAGCTCCGGTATTGAGGAAAACGGTGTGAAAAGCTTTGAAAAAATGAAGCTTTTTTTGGAGAAAATCCGGAATTGATTTGGAAACAGTTTGTAAAATTAGACCGAAAGGACTGTGAAATATGACAGAAAATAAAGGACGGTTCGGCATTCACGGCGGGCAGTATATCCCCGAAACGCTGATGAACGCCGTAATAGAATTGGAGGAGGCGTATAATCATTTTAAAGATGATCCCGAATTTAACGCCGAATTGACCGCTTTGCTTAACGACTACGCCGGCAGACCCTCAAGGCTTTACTATGCCGAGAAAATGACAAAGGATTTAGGCGGCGCAAAGATTTACTTAAAGCGTGAGGATTTGAACCATACCGGCGCTCATAAGATAAATAACGTTTTGGGACAGGCTCTTCTTGCAAAAAAAATGGGAAAAACAAGGCTTATTGCCGAGACGGGCGCAGGCCAGCACGGAGTGGCCACCGCCACGGCAGCTGCTCTTATGGGCATGGAATGTGTGGTTTTTATGGGCGAAGAGGATACCGTGCGTCAGGCTCTTAACGTTTACAGAATGAGGCTTTTGGGAGCGGAGGTCGTTCCGGTAAAATCGGGCACGGCTACGCTTAAGGATGCGGTTTCCGAAGCCATGAGAGAGTGGACAAAGAGAATTTCCGACACCCATTACTGTTTGGGATCCGTTATGGGACCTCATCCGTTCCCCACAATCGTCCGTGATTTTCAGTCCGTTATTTCAAAAGAGATAAAGTCCCAGCTTTACGAAAAAGAGGGCAGACTCCCCGATGCCGTTTTGGCTTGCGTCGGAGGAGGCTCAAACGCCATAGGGAGCTTTTATCATTTTATCGAGGATAAGAGCGTCAGACTTATCGGATGCGAGGGAGCGGGAAAAGGCATTGATACCTTTGAAACGGCAGCCACGGTAAATACGGGAAAGGTTGGTATTTTCCACGGTATGAAGTCGTATTTCTGCCAGGATGAGTACGGTCAGATTGCTCCGGTTTATTCTATTTCGGCGGGGCTTGATTATCCGGGAGTAGGACCGGAACACGCCTATCTCCATGATACGGGCAGAGCCGAATACGTTCCCGTAACGGACGATGAAGCCGTAAACGCTTTTGAATATTTGTCAAGGACAGAGGGAATTATTCCGGCTATAGAGTCCTCCCACGCCGTAGCCCATGCCATAAAGCTTGCTCCCACAATGGATAAGGATAAAATTATGGTTATAACCATTTCGGGCAGGGGAGATAAGGACTGCGCCGCAATAGCAAGATACAGAGGGGAAAATATTTATGAGTAAGGAACATATAAAAAGCAAATTTGACGAGGGAAAGGCTTTTATGCCCTTTATTACCTGCGGAGATCCGGATCTTGAAACAACGGAAAAGCTCATTGCTGCCATGGAAAAAGCGGGAGCGGATCTTATCGAGCTTGGAATACCCTTTTCGGATCCTACGGCGGAAGGTCCCGTTATCCAGGAGGCAAATTTAAGAGCGTTGTCAGGGGATGTTACAACGGATAAAATTTTCGATATGGTCAGAAGAGTGCGTAAAACCGTTAAAATTCCCTTGATGTTTATGACTTACGCCAACGTGGTATTTTCCTACGGTGCGGAAAGGTTTATCGGAATATGCGAGGAAATCGGCATTGACGGGCTTATTCTTCCCGATATTCCCTTTGAGGAAAAGGGAGAATTTGTGGGTATTTGCAAAAAGCATGATGTCGTCCTTATCTCTATGATTGCTCCCACCTCGGAGGAGAGAATAGGTATGATCGCAAAGGAAGCGGAGGGCTTTATATATTGCGTTTCCTCTTTGGGCGTTACAGGCGAAAGGTCAAATATTACAACGGATATCGGCGGAATGGTTAGGGCCGTGAAGGCTCAGAACGATATACCCTGTGCAATAGGATTCGGAATTTCCACTCCCGAACAGGCGGCTGAAATTTCAAAGGTTGCCGACGGAATAATCGTAGGCTCGGCAGTCGTCAGACTTTGCGGTCAGTACGGCAGAGACTGCATTGAATCCGTAACGGAGTACATAAAAAAAATGAAGACCGCTATTTTGTAAAACAGCGGACTTCCGTTTGTAAACCATGGCAATGACGAAGAAAACAGGTGCTTTTAATAGAATATAGAGTATTGCTTGTCTCCGGCGTCCTTGAGCTGGTTGTTGTGTTCTGCAATAAGGCTGTCTTCAATGGCGGCCTTTTTTATTATGTTTTTTACCGTAATGTCAAAATCCGTATTTTCCGAATAATCCGCCGGAAACATATAATCCACTCTGCCGTGGTTAAGAAGATCTTCAACGACCCGTCTGTCGGAATTTACGTTGTAAACGGCGATTGAGCTGCCGCCGTAGGCCTTAACCATTTTCATACACGGCACGTCCGAAAGTCCGTCGCCTATGTAAAGCATATTTTGGAAGCGTACTCTCCTGTCGCTGTCGGGCATTGAGCTGTTAAGATCCCTGTCGTTGGAGACGTCAAGCACGCCTTTGTTTATCCTGTAGACAAATTGCGTTTTTGAGGTGTAATTTACGGCGGATTTAGGAAAAACAGCCACTCCGTTTTCATCGTAAAGAAATTCGCTTGCATATATTTTTTTGAAGTATTTGCCGATAACGGATCCCTCTATAATTTCCACAAGTCCCGAAGAAAGCACATAATGCTCCACATTTATGCCGTTGTCAATGCCGAATTTGTTCATTCTCTCGAACCAGCCGGTAACGCCTTTGAAAAATTCTATGTTTTTGCCGCAGTTTACCACCCGCTCCCTTGTTAAAGGAACGCCGCATTCATTGGATTTTTTTATCATTGTATACATATAGGACAAAATTTTATCCATTTTGTTCCTGTCGCCGAAGGAGTTCGCCTCTCCCCAAAAATCAGCGGCGGTCATGCCTATGCTCGGTATGAATTGGTATTCCTGCATATCACGGGGGCTTAATGTCCTGTCAAAGTCATACATAATTGCAAATATGGGAGTGTTTTCCATCTTATCCACCCTTTGATTTTCGATTGCATAAATATATTCTATCAAAAAGAGGAATTTATATCAAGTATTTTTATTGACATTATCCGAAAAATACTGTAAAATTAAATGGTAATTCTGTTTTTGTATACGGAGGGTTATTATGGGTAAAAAAAATAAGTCCGAGGTTCCGGCTAAAAAGCATCCGAACGCTATCGGAGTTGGCGAGGCCTTCGGTTATATGTTCGGCGATATGGGCAATTTGTTCGTCCTTACCTTTGTCTCCACTTATCTTAAGGTTTTCTATACGGACTGCCTTTTGCCCGGTCACGGCGCGGACGCTTCAAAAATAAGTACGGATCTTACAGTTCTTTTCCTTGTTATCAGATTGTGGGACGCCGTCAACGACCCTGTTTGGGGACTTTTGATTGACACGAGAAAGCCCTCGAAAAACGGGAAATTCAGACCGTATCTGAAGGTTTTGGCTGTTCCTATGGCAATAGCAATGTCCCTTTGCTTTTTGAATATTCAGAATGTGGTATCCTCCTACGCCCTTCTCCTTGCTTTTGCATACATCACTTATTGCATTTACGGAATGGTTTATACGGCGGTAAATATCCCTTACGGTTCTCTTGCGTCGGCTATTACGGACGATCCCAACGGCAGAACACTGCTGTCCACCTTCCGCTCCATCGGCGGCGGTATCGGCGGCGGCGCTGTAACTCTTGTAGTTCAGGGACTTGTTTATGACAACGGCACAACCCTTAATCCTCAAAAAACATTTGTTGCGGCCTGCACCTTGTCGGCTCTTGCAATTGCCGCTTACTTGACCTGCTATAAGACCACCAAGGAAAGGGTTCATTATTCGACGGAAAAGAAAAAGCTCAATATTAAGCTTACATACGGAAGCCTTTTCAAAAGCAGACCCTTTATCACCGTGACAGTCGCCGGTATGCTTATCAGCGGACTTCTTCAGTTTACGTCCTTTAACCAATATCTTACAAAAAATTATTTCGGCAATTCAAATTTGTCCATTCTTCTCACGATGTCAACTTACGCTCCCATGGTTGCCCTGATACTTTTCGTCCCGAGGCTTGCGGCTCGGTTCGGCAAAAAGGAGCTCTGCGAGTCCGGCTTGGGACTTGCCACGGTTTCAAGTATCGTGTTGTGCTTTATAGGTCCCAGCGAATACCTTCAGGCTCATCCGTGGCCGTATGTGGTTATCAATTTTGCCGTAGGCGCAGGATATTGCTTCCTGTCAATCCTTACATGGGCGCTTGTGACGGACGTTATAGACTATCAGGAGAACGTTACTGGAGTGAAAAACGAAAGCGCAATCTATGCCGTTTATACGTTTGCACGGAAGTTCGGTCAGACTTTGGCGGATGCCGGCGGCCTTCAGCTTCTTTACAAATATGCAAAGTACGACCCTGAATCTACTACGGAGGTGGGGTATATCCCCGGCGTCGGAGATAAGATTTATAAGATGGTCACAAGGGTTATGGTTATAGCATACGGTGTTACGTTTTTAATGTTTATCATTTATCCCCTTGACAAAAAGCGTCTCGATAAGCTCCACGCAGAGCTTATGGAAAAGCGTGCGGAGACTGAACCCGTACAGGAACAGCAGGTTCCCGCAGGTTCGGTAAGCACGGATTAAACAGTCTGCCGCTGCACTTGCGAAAATTAAATAAGCGTATTTGCCGAGCTTAACCTTGAGCCCTGACAGATACGCTTTTTTTGTTGTCAAAATTTATTAAGGAGGAATTTTGTTATAGGACTACTTTCAGGATTTGCCGATAAGACAATTTTTCTGTTAGATTACGGTTTAAATGTCGGAGTATTTCTGTTTTCAAAAGCTGCGGAAAAACAGCCGCATATATTGAAAAAAGTGATGTTTTGCGGTATAGTATAATTGGGTCTAAACAGATTGGAATTGCTGTATGGCATCCAAAAGTGCGGATATTTGTCGGCAAATAATATGATGAAATACCGAAACGGATAAAATGAATGAGAGGTTTTACAGTGAAGGTTTTTGATAATAAAATAAAAATCGTAAAAGACGACCTTGAAGAAAATATAAAGAAGGGCAGCCGTGTATCTGTTGCTGCGGCTTGCTTTTCCATATACGCCTATAAGGAATTAAAGAAACAGCTGGAGGCCTGTGAAGAGTTTAGGTTTATATTCACATCGCCTGCTTTTGTTGAGGAGAAAAAGCAAAAGGAGAGCAAAGAGTTTTATATTCCGCGTCTTAAACGGGAAAGAAGCTTGTACGGCACGGAATTTGAAGTACGCCTCCGCAATGAAATGAAGCAAAAAGCCATAGCCATGGAGTGTGTCGAATGGATACGCAAAAAAGGGCGGTTTAAATCAAATACGGAGCAAGGCGGCATGAATGATTTTCTGGTGATAGATAATGCTGATGAGACTTATAACTATTTGCCTTTGAACGCTTTTACCGCAGTAGGCATCGGCTGTGAACGCGGCGATAATTTGACAAATTCGGTCGTTCGCATTGAAAGTCCCGAAAGCAGGGAGTTTTTGCGGTTGTTTGACTCTTTGTGGAACGACAAGGAGCGGTTTGCCGACGTTACGGAAAATGTTATAGAGATGATTTCTGCTGTTTACAAAGAAAATTCTCCGGAGTTTATTTATTTTCTGACCCTATACAATATTTTCAATGAGTTTTTGGAGAGCGTTTCCGAAGACGTCCTCCCGAATGAGGCAACCGGATTTAAAAACAGTATGATTTGGAATAAGCTTTATAATTTCCAAAAGGATGCGGCGTTGGCGATTATAAACAAGCTGGAGCAATACAACGGCTGTATTCTTGCGGACAGCGTCGGTCTCGGCAAAACTTATACGGCGTTGGCGGTCATAAAATATTACGAGGGACGCAATATGAAGGCGCTTGTGCTGTGTCCCAAAAAGCTTTCCGAAAACTGGATGACATATCGCGGCAATTTGCTTAATAATCCGCTTGCCGGGGATAGATTTAATTATGATGTTGCGTATCATACGGATTTATCAAGAAATAGCGGAAAAACTGTGTCCGGCTATGATATTGACCGCATAAGCTGGGAAAATTACGATTTAGTCGTTATAGACGAAAGCCATAATTTCAGAAACGGCAACGGCACGAATACTCACGGCGGCGAAAGAGAAAACCGCTATATGCGTCTTATGAACCGTATAATCAAGCCCGGAGTAAAGACAAAGGTTTTAATGCTTTCGGCGACACCTGTAAATAACAAATTTAATGACTTGAAAAATCAGCTTGCCATTGCATATGAGGGGAATCCGACCGAACTAAACGAAAAGCTCAAAACAAAATCAGATATAGATACAATATTCCGCAGAGCGCAGGGCGTATACAACTCGTGGTGCGTTTTGCCTAAGAACGAGCGAACCACACAGAATTTGCTTTCAAGGCTGGACTTTGACTTTTTTGAGGTGTTGGACAGCGTAACCATTGCACGTTCGAGAAAGCATATACAAACTTATTATGACACAACGGAAATAGGGACATTCCCAAAAAGAAACAAACCGATTTCTCTGAGTCCCAAGCTTACCGACCTGCGGACAGCGATAAATTACAAGGAAGTGTACGAGCAGCTTTCATCATTAAAGCTTACAATATACACTCCGACTATATACATACACGGCAGCAAGCTCAGCAAGTATATGGACAAGGATGATACCGAAAAACTCCGCAAAGGACGAGAAATAGGCATTCAGCACCTTATGAGTACGAACCTGCTTAAGCGTATGGAAAGCTCCGTTCATTCATTTTTGCTGACAGTGCGGCGTATTTACGATTATATGAAAGAAACGACACGCATTATTGAAGAGTTTGAAAAAAACGGAGCCGGCGCACTTGATGAAATGAATGACCTTTCCGGTATGACGGATGATTTTGACTACGACGACCGCAACACAGACTTTTTTTCCGTCGGCAAGAAAATAAAAATCGACCTGCGTGATATGGATTACAAGTCGTGGAAAAAGGATATAGACGAGGATATAGAAAATCTTGAATTGCTTATTTTTATGATAGCGGATATAACGCCGGAACATGACTTTAAGCTCAACGAGCTTCTGCGTATAATCAGAGAGAAAGAAGCTGCGCCGATAAATGCCGGAAATAAGAAAATTTTGATTTTTACGGCGTTTTCCGACACGGCGGAATATTTGTACGAAAACATAAGCGTGACGGCAAAGAATGAGCTTGGACTGAACACCGCACTTGTAACCGGTACAGCAAGCGGAAAGACCTGTATACCTAATTTTAAAGCGGACATAAATCGGATTTTGACCTGCTTTTCGCCTAAGTCAAAGGATAAAGATGTTCTTTATCCGAACGAGAAAAATGAGATTGATATATTGATAGCGACGGACTGTATTTCCGAGGGACAGAATTTGCAGGACTGCGACTACTGCATTAACTACGATATACATTGGAATCCGGTGCGTATTATACAGAGATTTGGACGCATTGATCGTATAGGCAGTCAAAATGCCGTTATACAGCTTGTGAATTTCTGGCCCGATTTGGATTTGGACGAATATATCAACCTGAAATCAACCGTCGAAACGAGGATGCGAATTTCCGTTATGACCTCAACGGGAGACGATGACCTGATAAATGATGATGAAGACGGCGATTTGGAATACCGCAGCAGCCAGCTGAAACGGCTTAGGGAAGAGGTTGTTGACATCGAGGAAATGAGTGACGGTATTTCCATTATGGATTTGGGGCTGAACGAGTTCAGAATGGATTTGCTTGATTATATGAAAAAGCACAAGAATATAGAACACAGTCCTAACGGGATCCACGCCGTTGTAAGAGCGACGGAGGATATGCCGGAGGGAGCGGTATTCGTTTTGAAAAACATAAACAGCAGCGTCAACGAAGATAACCGAAACCGTATACATCCGTTTTATATGGTTTATGTGAGAAATGACGGCGGCGTAGTTTGCGACTATCTTAATCCGAAAAAGCTGCTTGACGATATGCGTCTCCTTTGCCGAGGCAAAAGCAAACCCGATAAGGAGCTTTGTGATAAATTCAATAAAGAAACAAAGAACGGAAAAAATATGAGCGAGCTGTCGCTTTTGCTGAGCGATGCGATTGAGTCAATTATCGACTCCAAAGAGGAAAGCGATATAGACAGTCTGTTCACAGCCGGCGGAACATCGGCGTTAATGTCTGATGTCAAGGGCTTGGACGATTTTGAATTGATATGCTTTTTGGCGGTGAAAAAATAAGGAGGGCGGAGTATGCTTGAGCTTCCCAAAACCACGGAATTTAACAAGGTCATTCCAAAAGAAAAGCTGTTTGCGAGAGCTGTTACGACAGAGCCTATGCGTGATGTTTATGAAAGTCAGGTTAAGCGTATAATTTGGAAAAACAAGCTGTCGAGTGTCACTTATCCGCCCTATGCAAATTCTGCTCAAGATCTTGAGCTGGAGGTTTTCGAGATACAGACCTTCACGCCGAAAATAGATAAACGGCTGCTGCGGAGCATAGACCGAAGCATTCCCTACTACATATTTCACGTTGTCACAAATGATGATATGTATCAGGCGTGGATTGCCGAAAAAAACCGTTCCGCCCGTACAATACGAGTGGAAAATTACCGACATACCGGATGGATGCCGGAGACGGAATTTCAATTTGAATTTACCGGAAGCACACCGAAAAAAACACTTGACAATCTTATAGAGCAGGTTAATACCCGCCGTATCCATTTGGCAAATGAACAGGCTGAGCAATGCAGCAGCTTTATGGCTTATTTTCGGGAAATGCGAATGACCCGTTCGTATAAGCCCGTGTTAATATTGGCTGTTATACAATGCGGCGGTATGATTTCGCTGGAAAAAGCGGTGCAGTACTTCAAAGCCTTTTATCGGGACAGAATAAACAGGGGACTGCCCACAGAAAAGGATTACTGCGTTTACAGTGATGAAAATGCGTCGTTAAACAAGATATACGCCAATCTTATCAACAACCCTATCAATGCGCTTTGCAACAGCGGATATTTTGCCTATGACAGCATAACCTGTATTTTTTCTTTTGCCGGAGATTTATACGACAACCTCACATTAAATGACATAGATGAAATTGTAAACATATGCAAAAATCGTCTTAATGAGTATTTTGAAAGGCTGTAATGAAATTTTTCCGATTAAAATCGAGGTGGCAAATATGATTGAGCTTCCAAAAACAACCGAATTTAACAAACGAATACCGAAGCAAAAATTTTACGAGAATTTAAGCATAACGCCTGCACTGAAGAGGCAGTTTACGGAGAATATAAGGCTGATTTATTGGCGGAACAAAATCGCCGTATCCACCATGAATTTGCTGCCCGGCAAGGATGTTACGGAGATAGAGGTATTTTTAATCCACCTTAATACGCCGGAGCTTGACGAAGCGGTTTTGCGGCAGATTGATAAGGAGATACCCTATCATATCCTGTTCCTTTTGGAATATGATAACCGTTATCAGGCGTGGATAGGCTACAAGGAAAATTCAGCGGGTGTAAACGCCTTTAATGTCAGCAAATACTATCACACGGATTGGATGAGCGAGGACGAGCTGTCGATTAGCGCAGACGGAATAACCGCAGATGACGTATACGAAAATTTCGTAAGACAGCTTGCGGGCGGTGCATTGCAGCCGGATAATGATGATGAAACGCTTCAGGAAAGCATTTTGCGGAATGAGAAAAAGACACAGCTTGAAAAGCAAATTGCGGCATTGCAAGCAAAAATACGGCGGGAAAAGCAGCTGAATAAACAGGTGCAAATGAACGCAGAGCTGAAAAAGCTCAAAGCGGAGCTGAAGAATATGAAAAACAACCCTTGACTTTTTTATTGCGGATTTCATATAATATATGTAACAAAATTGTTCCAAGGTGCAAAAAAATTACGGTAAGAGGTGATTTTAAATGATTATAAACCGTGACCGTTACTTAAATAAGCTTATATCAAAAGCCGGAAACGGGCTTGTTAAGGTCATTACCGGTATGCGAAGATGCGGAAAGTCCTATCTTTTATTTAAAATATATCGGGATTGGCTGCTCTCAAACGGTGTCTCACAGGGTGATATAATCGAGCTTGCTCTTGATGAGGCGGTTAATTCAAAATACCGAAATCCTCTTGAGCTTGATAAGTATATTCGGGAAATGGTCTCACAGCGGAGCGGCGGCACACAAAGAATTTATATTTTTTTAGACGAGATACAAAAGGTATCGGAAATTCAAAATCCGTACGTTGATGACTGCAATTCAAAAATCGGTTTTGTTGATGTGCTTTTGGGGCTGATGAAGCTTGATCGGGTTGATATTTATGTAACCGGAAGCAATTCAAAAATGCTCTCCTCGGATATTCTTACAGAATTTAGGGGACGGGGCGATGAAATACGGATTAATCCGTTGACTTATGCGGAGTTCTATGCGGCTTTTGAAAATGATAAGCGGTACGCATGGAGAGAATATGTTACCTACGGCGGTATGCCGCTTGTTATGTCCATGTCCGACCATGAGGAAAAAAGTAAATATTTAAGCGATTTATTTTCAAGAACCTATTTATTGGACGTTATTGAACGGAATAAAATCAGAAACGACCAAAGCGTTTTGGAGGACTTGCTTAATATAGTTTCCTCCTCCGTAGGCTCGCTTACAAATCCACAGAAGCTCTCAAACACATTTCAAAGCGTGAACAAAACCGCCGTAAGCGCAAATTCAATAAGCCGTTATCTTGATTTTTTCATTGACGCCTTTATATTAAGCAAAGCCTATCGTTATGACATAAAGGGGAAGAAATACATCGGAACGCCGCTTAAATATTATTTTTCGGATGTGGGGCTTAGGAATGCACGGCTGAATTTCCGTCAGCAGGAAGAAAATCACATAATGGAAAATATTATATATAACGAACTGAATGTGCGCGGATTCAGCGTTGATGTGGGAAGCCTTGAATACAGCCGTTTAAATGGCAGCGGAAATAAAGTACGCACACGGCTTGAAATCGATTTTGTCGCAAACAGATCAAGTCAAAGGTATTATATCCAATCGGCGCTGAGTATATCCGATGAAGAAAAAAGACAGCAGGAAATTAATTCGTTGGTAAGGGTTGCGGACTCATTTAAGAAAATCGTTGTTGTCAGGGACAATATTCTTCCGTGGCATGATGAAAACGGCATATTGTATATCAACATCGAGGACTTTTTGCTTGACGAAAGCGCAATGGATTTATAGCTTTTGAAAAGTGTCAACATCGGTGACACAATTGAGGAGGACTAAAAAATGGATAAAATGAAATTTGAAACAGCGGATATAACGGAGCGGAATATAGATAAAATTGCGGCTTTATTCCCAAGCTGCATTACGGAGGCGGCGGACGGCAAGGGCGGCATAAAGCGTGCGGTTAATTTTGACGCTTTGCGGCAGCTGCTTTCGGGCGACATTGCCGAGGGGAACGAGGCTTACGAGTTCACATGGGTAGGCAAAAAGGCATCCATGGCGGAGGCGAGCCGTCCCACACGGAAGACCCTGCGTCCCTGCAAGGAGGAAAGCCTTGACTGGGACAGCACGGAAAATCTTTACATTGAGGGCGATAATCTTGAGGTTCTCAAGCTCCTTCAGGAGAGCTATCTCGGCAAGGTTAAGATGATATACATAGATATTTATCCCGCATATTTGATACAATCCAACGGAGTTGTGCGCGAGTGTGCATAGGGGTGTGCAAAGAGATTTTAGGGTGTGCAGGAAAGCGTGAGGGTGTGCA